>CALPPA020000115.1 GCA_943325355.2 Klebsiella pneumoniae
AATAGCAGAAATCCTACGCTGTCATTGCGAGGCACAAAGCAATCTGGCGTGGATTGTAGCGAATAGCGGGACGAGTCGTGATGAAAAACCCAATATTTCTGCTCCTAAAAAAACTGAAATCTGGCTTCGGCAATCTGTAATCTTTTGTTATCTTTGCAGACTTAAAATCAGCATACAATGGCATTATCCGAACAAGAAATCCTTCGTAGAGAAGCACTCACAGAATTACGCAATTTGGGCATCGAGCCTTATCCTGCAGCCGAATTTATTACAACCGCCTATTCTAGCGAAATTCTCGCCGATTTCGAGAAGTTTGAAGGAAAGGAAGTGGTTCTAGCCGGTCGTTTGATGGGGAAACGTATTATGGGAAAAGCCTCTTTTGCCGAGTTGAAAGATGCTGAAGGTCGCATTCAAATCTATGTTTCGAGAGATGACATTTCGGATGATGAAGAGAAAACGATGTACAATGTGGTTTTCAAAAAACTATTAGATATTGGCGATTTTATTGGGGTTCGTGGTACAGTTTTTAAAACTCAGGTTGGCGAGATATCAGTTCATATTTATGGTTTGACAGTTTTGGCGAAAGCCTTGAAACCGCTTCCCGTGGTCAAAATTGATGCTGACGGAAAAATACACGATGCCTTTGCTGATCCAGAACAAAGATACCGTCGTCGTTATGTAGATTTAACGGTGAACGACCAAGTGAAAGAGACGTTTATCAAGAGAACAAAATTGTTTAATGCGATGCGTTCGTTCTTTAATGACAAAGGATATCTTGAGGTAGAAACCCCTGTTTTGCAACCAATTCCTGGTGGTGCTGCAGCGCGTCCGTTTACCACGCATCATAACTCATTAGACATTCCGCTTTATATGCGTATTGCCAATGAATTGTATTTAAAAAGATTAATTGTAGGTGGTTTTGACGGTGTTTATGAATTTTCGAAAAACTTCCGTAACGAAGGAATGGACCGCACGCACAACCCGGAGTTTACCGCGATGGAAATATATGTAGCCTACAAAGACTACAATTGGATGATGAAATTTACCGAAAATTTATTGGAACATTGCGCTATTGGCGTAAATGGAACTAGTGAAGCCACTTTTGGTGAACACCAAATAAACTTCAAAGCTCCGTATGCAAGAGTTACGATGACGGATTCTATCAAACATTTTACTGGTTTTGATATTTCTGGAAAGTCCGAAAGCGAACTTTTTGATGCTGCAAGAGGAATGGGAATTGATGTTGATGCCACAATGGGAAAAGGAAAATTAATTGATGAAATTTTTGGAGCTAAATGTGAAGGAAATTATATTCAACCGACCTTCATCACCGATTATCCAAAGGAAATGTCGCCTTTGTGCAAACAACACCGTGACAATCCTGAATTGACGGAACGGTTTGAATTGATGGTTTGTGGTAAAGAAGTGGCGAATGCTTATTCTGAATTGAATGACCCAATTGACCAAAGAGAACGTTTTGAAGACCAAATGCGTCTAGCCGAAAAAGGTGATGATGAAGCGACTGGAACTATTGACGAAGATTTCTTGAGAGCATTAGAATATGGAATGCCGCCAACGTCTGGTTTAGGAATTGGGATGGATCGTTTGATGATGTACTTGACAAACAACTCCTCAATTCAAGAAGTATTGTTTTTTCCGCAAATGCGACCAGAGAAAAAACAAGTTCAAATTGAGTTGGAAGACGAGGAGAAATTAATATTGGCACTTTTGCAAACCAATGAAAACAAAATGGATTTGGGTGTATTGAAAATCAAATCGGAATTGAGTGGCAAGAAATGGGATGCCGCGATGAAAGGTTTGGCAAAACACGGATTGGTAAAAGTGAGTTTGGTTGGAGAAAGTAAAATTGTTGAAATAGTGGGGTAATCTATTTACCAAACCCTACAGGTTTTCAAAACCTGTAGGGTTTAAGATATATAAAAAAGGAGTTTCAAATTTGAAGCTCTTTTTTTATTCCTATCAGTAGTACTGCACCTAAATTTTTAGTCCATCACAGTTTTTAGGATCGATTAGTCACTTGCATGGTGTGCAATCTACCGAATTAGGAATCACTAGAACAACGATTTTTTAGCAAGATAAGTGTAAATCTCCAATAGTACCAGAATGGGCATAACCAAAGGGAACAGTGAAAATGCAATAAATAGTTCGACGTCCCAGCCGTCACCATTATTTGCTTTTTTATTGGCGATTTCAAATGATACGATATATGTAATTACGAGGTATAAGTTTATAAATAACATTAGTGTTGTCTTTTTTGTAGGTTTGGGTTGTTTGATTCCCGTTTGTTGCGAAGGGAGACTTCGCTACTAGGGAGATCGATTATTTTCATATTTATTACAATTTGGTTTCTTCTTTAATTTTGGTAAAACTGTACTGACTGATGGTCAAATTCTTTTGTTGTACTTTTCCTGTTTTGGGAAGCACAAAATCCTTTAGACCAAGCGGTTTTAAAACCTCTTTTACAGATTCTAATTTTTTTGTTATCAAATTTGCAGATTTCCAATGGCATTTTATCAACAATTAAGTAATCTGCAAATTATAAAAAACCAGAATTTTGTTTCAGTCCATTAACAGACCTGAATTCTAATCGCAATTCAAATGTAATTTAAAAAACAATAGGTTTGACAAAAATATACGATAAAATGCTTAAAATAACTGCTTAAATACATAAATAATATTTTTATGTAATTATAATACTACAAAAAACCATTGAATACATTCACTTTTTTTGCTTCAAAAAATTTCACGACTAACAAAAAAAATTAAAATTATAAGCACTTTGTCTTTGTCGGATTGCAATATTAGATCTTGGATTAACAAAAGTGAGTTTGGTTGGCGAAAGTAAAATTGAAGAAATAGCAGGGTAAATTTTTGTCCTGATAATAAGAAACAAGCCGTCTCATAACAAGAGAAGGTTTTTTTATGGTTTAATTCGCCCGTTTGATTTTCACTTATTAATAGAATAAAATCGGATGAAATAAATATTTCTTAATATTTTCTACTATTTATTATGTTTTTTAGGTCATTATAAAGTTAATAAGTATTTTTGGCACATACCTAACTCAAACTCCATTATGAAAAAATATTGCTACACGTTACTGTTTTTAGTATCCTTACTTAATACCATTACTGCACAACTTAAAAGCCCTTCGGATTTTATTCCAAATTATGGTAAGCAAATCACCTATTATCATCAAGTTGAAAACTATTTCAATTATTTAGTTGGAGAATCCCAACTCATAAAGAAGCAAAAATATGGCGTAACTAATGAGCAAAGAGATCTGAATTTATTTTTCATTTCGACTCCTGAGAACTTAGCCAACTTGGAACAAATTAGAAATAACAATCTCGCCGCTATTGGAATGTCAAATTCTAAAACAGCAACTGTTGAGGACAAAGTAATTGTTTGGATTAGCTTCAATGTCCACGGCAATGAATTTGCTGGTACGGAAAGCGCTTTGACTGTAGCTTATGAACTATTGAACCCAACAAATGAAGCTACAAAGGCTTGGTTAAAAAACACCATCGTTATTCTCGATCCTTGTATCAATCCTGATGGATATTCCCGATACGGTAATTGGTTGCGTGAAATTTCAGGCAAAAAAACACATCCCGGATTGTATGATAGAGAGCATATGGAGGTATGGCCTGGCGGAAGATACAACCACTATATTTTTGATTTGAACAGAGATTGGGCTTGGCAAACACAAGCTGAAACGCAGCAGCGTATTGCAATGTACTATCAATGGATGCCTCAAGTGCATACAGATGTTCACGAAATGAGTTACAATTCACCTTATTTTTTCCCTCCATCTGCTGAGCCTTTACACGAGTTTATCGAGCAATATCAAAAAGATTTTCATACTACATTAGGGAAAAATATTTCGGCAAAATTTGACAAACAAAACTGGATGTACAATACTCGCGAAAGATTTGATTTGTTTTATCCAAGTTATGGCGACACTTATCCTACTTACAATGGCGCAGTTGGAATGACATTGGAACAAGGAGGAATCGGAGCAGGTAGAGAAATTACTATGGAAAATGGAGCAAATCTAACCATAAAAGACCGCTTGAATCATCACGCAACAGCAGTATTAACCATTGTTGAAAGTGCTTCATCACAAAAAGAAGCGCTAGTAAAAGGATTTAGAGATTTTAACAATAATGCACGTAAAAAAGTTAAAGGAACATACAAAACCTATGTAATGAAAAGCAATCCAAAATTGGAACAAATGGCAGTATTATTAAAGAAAAACAATATTGAATTTGCTTATGCTGATGCTTCCGCCAATGAAACTGGTTTTCATTATCAAACTAAAAAGAATGAAGGTTTCAAGATAGAACCCAACGATTTAATTGTAAAAGTGGATCAGCCAAGAGCTGTCTTGTCACAAATTCTTTTCGAACCCAATCAAAAATTGAACGACAGTTTATCCTACGACATTACCGCTTGGGCATTGCCTTTAGCGTATGGTGTAGAAGGTTATGCAGTAAAAAACAGTATCGAAATAAAAACAAAAGCAACCATTGAAGTGCTAGCAAAAAAGATTCCTGATGCGGTTTATGCTTTTCATATTCCTTGGAATAACAGAACCTCAGCACAAATCCTTTCATTATTACATCAAGTAGGAATCAAAGTAAGATCAGCAATGAAAAAAGCCGTTTTTGGTGATATTACTATTCAACCAGGAGGTTTAATTGTTAGTAAAGCTGATAATCCGAAAGTGGTCGATTTTGAAAAAACAGTGAGCGAAATTGTCAAAATAAAATCAGATTTTAATTTTATAGCTACGGGATTTTCTTCCAATTCAAAAGATTTAGGCGGAGAAAATTTTGTCCTTCTTAAAGCTCCAAAAGTACTACTATTGTCTGGAAAAGGAGTGGGTTCTACGGAATTTGGCGCTACTTGGTTTTATTTAGATGAAACTATCAATTATCCAGTAAGTATTGTAGAGATTGTTAATTTTAGTCGAGTTAAATTATACAATTACAACACATTGATTCTAGCTGATGGTTATTACAATTTTACAGAAGAGCAAAAAAAACATATTGATGCTTGGATTTTAAATGGAGGAAAAGTCATAGCAATGAACGCAGCCACATCACTATTTGAAGACAGAGAAGGATATGCTTTAAGTCCATTTGCCAGTAAAGAAGACAAAGAAAAATCAGAGAAAGACGAAAAAGAATTGGAATTAAAAAAACGTTTCCTTGATTTTGAAGGCGAAGAGCGAAGAGCTATTTCGGGTTCAATTCCTGGAGCTATTATGGAAAACAAATTAGACACTACTTACCCAATGTCATTTGGTTTAGGCAAATCCTATTACAGTCTGAAAACCAATGAAAAATGCTATCCTTTATTGAAAAAAGCGATCAATGTAGCTTATATCCCAAAAGAGTATCAAAGCTATGGTTTTGTAGGTAATGATATGAAGAAAAAACTAACCGAAACCGTAAGTTTTGCGGTGGACAAAAAGGGAGAAGGTTCTGTAATTTATATGGTTGACAATCCATTATTTAGAGGTTTTTGGGAAAACGGAATTTTAATATTTAGCAATGCTTTGTTCTTGGTGAATTAAAATTTTTAAAACGTTGACTTAAACAAAAACAGGAGTTTCAAATAGAAATTCCTGTTTTTGTTTAATACATCTTCTTAATTTTAATATTTTTCGATTTCAGCTTTTTATCATTGGCAAACTTCGTTAGTTGAATTCCTGTTTCTATATGCCTGTCGGAAGAAAGTATATTCGCCCCATTTTCTATCAATTTATAATACAAATTATCCCCTTTGGCGGCAGCACTTTTATCAATATTTCCCATCGTTCCAAGGATACACGCTATTTTTCGGCTGTGTAAATACTGGTACACCTCTGGTTTAGGCTCTGATGTTCCGACAAAAGCAATCATTTTATCGGCTTTAACGCCTAAATTTTCCATACGTTCTACATCTTCTTTTCCTCTTGCAGAAACCGAAATCATTAAATCGGGAGCCAATTTAG
>CALPPA020000116.1 GCA_943325355.2 Klebsiella pneumoniae
AACTTGCCGGTGCTTCCGATATCTCTTTTATTGGAAACAAAAAATACGAAAAATTTTGGGAAACTTCTAAAGCTTGTGCTGCAGTAGTTAACGAAGATATTTCGATTGAACCTGGCGAAAACAGGGCTTTTATCAAAGTTAAAAATGCTGATTTAGCGATGTCTCAAGTCTTGGAACTTTTCGCTCCACCTACTCCATTATTTAGCACTGACATTCATCCAACAGCCTTTATAGACAATACCGCAATCATAGGAAACGGAACCCGTATTGGCGCTGGTAGTTATATTGGACCAAAAGTTCAATTGGGTGAAAACGTCACCATTTATCCAAATGTTACCATTCTTGACGAATGCACCATTGGAAAAAACACAGTACTATGGTCAGGTGCTGTGGTTCGGGAACGCTGTCATATCGGAAATGATAGTATTATTCATCCCAATGCTACAATTGGCGCAGATGGTTTTGGTTTTCGACCTGACCCCGAAAGAGGTTTGGTCAAAATTCCGCAAATTGGCAACGTTGTTCTTGGTAATAATGTTGAAATTGGAGCCAACACTTGTATCGATAGAGGGAAATTCAGTTCGACTGTTTTAGGTGACGGTTGCAAGATTGACAATCTAGTTCAAATTGGGCATAATAGCCGATTGGGTAAATTTTGCATTATGGCTGGCAATTCTGGATTAGCTGGTTCGGTAACTCTAGGAAACGGTGTTATCATTGGCGGAAGCGCTTCCATAAAAGACCATACCACCATTGGCGATGGAGCTATTATTGGAGCTGGTTCTGGAGTTATTGGAGACATTCCAGCCGGAAAAACAATGTTGGGTTATCCAGCTATCGATGCTCGTGATACATTAAGACAATGGGCAATTTTAAAAAGATTGGTCAATGAATCGAAGAAATAAATCAGTTTAGAATACAAGAACTATACAAAAAGGCTTAACACAGATTTGCACAGATTAATTTGTGTAAATCTGTGAAATCTGTGCTTGATTTTTTAATACGAAGTGTCTACTTCTTTCCTTTGATAATTTTAGGTACGTGTTAATGAATTTTCGTAATTTAGCCATCTATTTAGATAAACACAATTTCAATATGGATTTGAACTTCAATAAAAACGAAGACCACAATAAACTCCTTCTTTCTAACTTGAAACATAAATTTGCCAAAGTAAAACTAGGTGGCGGAGAAAAACGCATCCAGAAATTACATTCCGAAGGGAAAATGACAGCTCGGGACCGTATTGATTATTTGCTTGACACGAAAGGAAAGTGCATTGAAATTGGCGCATTTGTAGGCGAAGGAATGTATGCGGAACACGGCGGTTGTCCATCGGGCGGAGTTATTGTTAAAATTGGATACATCAAAGGGAAACAATGCATTGTCGTGGCGAATGATGCAACCGTTAAAGCCGGAGCTTGGTTCCCTATTACAGCAAAGAAAAATCTGAGAGCGCAAGAAATTGCGATGGAGAATAGATTGCCTATTATTTATTTGGTGGATTCTGCTGGCGTTTATTTGCCTTTACAAGACGAAATTTTCCCGGATAAAGAACACTTTGGACGCATATTTAGAAACAATGCACTAATGAGCAGTATGGGAATTACCCAAATTTCGGCTGTTATGGGAAGTTGTGTTGCTGGCGGTGCTTATCTTCCAATAATGAGCGACGAAGCTTTGATTGTGGATAAAACGGGAAGTATTTTCTTGGCTGGAAGTTATTTGGTTAAGGCTGCCATTGGCGAAAGCATTGATAACGAAACCCTTGGAGGAGCGACAACACATTGCGAAATCTCAGGAGTTACCGATTATAAAGCCAAAGACGACAAAGATGCGCTAGACAAAATAAAAAATATTGTTGATAAAATTGGCGACTATGACAAGGCTGGTTTTAGTAGAATTAAAGCTTTGAAACCCGCTTTGGAAGAAAAAAGTCTTTACGGCATTTTGCCAAAAGCTCGAAATGAACAATACGATATGATGGATATCATCAGCCGATTAGTGGATCATTCCGAGTTTGAAGCCTACAAAGACGGTTACGGACAAACTATAATTACTGGTTATGCAAGAATCGACGGTTGGGCTGTTGGAATTGTTGCCAATCAACGCAAAGTAGTCAAAACCAAGACTGGTGAAATGCAATTTGGCGGCGTAATTTATTCAGATTCGGCCGATAAAGCCACACGTTTCATTGCTAATTGCAACCAGAAAAAGATTCCATTAGTTTTCTTGCAAGACGTTACAGGTTTTATGGTAGGATCTAAATCAGAGCAAGGCGGAATTATAAAAGACGGCGCCAAAATGGTGAATGCAGTTTCAAATTCTGTAGTGCCAAAATTCACCATAATCATAGGAAATTCGTATGGCGCCGGAAATTATGCAATGTGTGGAAAAGCCTATGACCCAAGATTAATCGTGGCTTGGCCAAGTGCAGAACTAGCCGTTATGGGTGGAACACAAGCTGCAAAAGTTTTAGCACAAATCGAAGCTTCTTCGCTCAAAGCAAAAGGAGAAATCGTGGATGAAGCCAAGGAACAGGAATTATTCAACAAAATAAAAGAGCGTTACGATGCCCAAACTTCTCCTTATTATGCCGCTTCCCGACTTTGGACAGATGCTATAATTGATCCTTTAGACACCAGAACTTGGATTTCTATGGGAATTGAAGCGGCAAACCACTCACCTATCGAAAAGAAATTTAATTTGGGAGTTATTCAAGTTTAAATACCTTACATAATTTAAGTGCTTTTCATTGTATTGTTTACTTAAAATCAGTAACTTAGTAGTGAATTTTAAACTGAAACACTATGAACAATATAAAAAGTTTGAATAAATGGGCGAATGCACACACTCATTTTTCAGTAGATTTAGTTCGAATTGCTGTTGGTGTATTCTTATTTATAAAAGGAATTTCTTTTATTACGAATACCCAATACTTAGAAGATTTGTTAGCTCCAATTGGCAAAATTGATGGCGGATTTTCAGGTATGTTTCTCGTTCATTATATTGCTTCCGCACATTTTCTTGGAGGTATTTTAATCGTGTTTGGATTACTCACTAGATGGGCGATTATAGTTCAGCTTCCTATTTTGATTGGTGCTGTGGTTGTAAACTTTATGGGTGAAATGCATTCTCAAAATTTATTTCTATCTTTACTCCTTCTTATTATCAGTCTTTTTTTCTTGATTTATGGAAGCGGAAAACATTCAGCTGATTACTATTTTAAGATGCAGGAGTAAATTTTAAAAATAAAAAAAAGAGAGAACATTGCATTCTCTCTTTTTTAATCTAATTCAATGGTACCGATTTACAAACCCATTAAATCTATACTTTCTTTTCTCATAATCTTACCCGTTGCAGTGTCTTTAAACTTTGTAATAAAAACAATTTCTTTAGGTTTTTCATATTTGTCCAAAACACTAAAAATAGATTCTTCCATATCTAAAGATTCCCCTTCAATATAAAGGACTGCTTTTTCGCCAAGAATTTCGTCTGATTGCCCATAAACAAAATAACGTCTTGGGATTAAGGTAGAAAGTTTGTCCTCAATTTGTTCTGGCATTAATTTAACTCCTCCGCTATTGATAACATTGTCAATTCTTCCTTCCCAGATAAATTGAGTTTCGGAAATTAAATTGACAATGTCGTTAGTCACGATTTCATTCTTGCTTATGTTTTTGGCTTTGATAACCAAACATTGTCTTTCATCAGTAGAAACTAATACATTTGGCAATGTAGTAAAGGCTTTCTCTCCTATTTTCTTTGCTGCAATATGCGTAATTGTCTCCGTCATACCATAAGTCTCGTAGATTTCCATTGGTAATTTTACCAATTCTTGTTCTAAGGCTTTATGCACTTTTACACCTCCAATAATTAATTTCTTAATTTTCCCGGCTTTCAGTTTTTTTAATGAATTCTTGGCTTGTAAAGGAACCATCGCACAAAAATCAAATTCTTCATCTATGTTTTTTAATGGATCCGAGTTAGGCTCCACGAATTTCATATCCAATCCTAAGATAAAAGAACGAACGAACATCATTTTTCCTGCTACATAATTAGTTGGTAAACAATGTAACATAGTATCTCCTGGTTTCAAATTAAAGAAATCACCTGTGGCCAATGCAGACTCTAGCATTGCTTGCTTTTCAATTTTAATTACCTTGGGAGTACCTGTAGTTCCTGATGTACTCAATTCTATATACGATTTATCGTCAAACCAATCTAATAAAAAATTTCCTATGTGTCGTTCAAAAGGTTCTCCTTCTTTTACAAAACAATAGGCAACGTAAAACATTTCATCGAGAGTAATGTGATACCCATTCAATTTAAAACGATTGTGTATATTTTTGTATGTTATTAGGCTCATTATAGTTGTTCTGTTTTAAATAATTTATAGGATTGGCTTTTAAATTTTGCCGAAAAGTTTTGCCTTCCACTGATTCCAGTTATATTTTTTAGCAAATATAAATAAGATAATCGGATACACAATTGCAATAGAAATTAACATTTCAATAAGCATATCATTTGGACTTTCAACTCCAGAATATTTAAAAATAGCATCTGTTTTTAATGCAGCAAAATCAGTTGTGATTAATAACGCAGCCATTAGATTATTTCCCAGATGAAAACCCAAAGCCAGTTCTAGACTTTCATCCATTAATGTCATAATGCCAAGAAAAAAACCAGTCCCAATATAAAACACCATAACTCCATATCCCATATTGGAAACCTCAGGATTCGCACTATGAAAAACGCCAAACATAACCGATGTAATTAGCAAAGGAAACCAACGATTTTTTGCTATAATCCCTATCTGTTGCATCAAATAACCACGGAATAAATATTCTTCAAGACCAATCTGAAATGGAAATAACAGGATGCTAATAAGAAACAAGATGGCAAATTTCAACGGATTAAAATTCCATAAAATAGTCGAACTATCAATAGAATAAGAAACCGCAAAAACGGCTGTTGTCATTAAAACGATTAATCCAAAAGAGAAAATAATTTTTTTATAATCCACTTTATTTCGCGGAGTAGTTAGCGAAAGAACACTTCTTTTATGCAGAACTTGGACTAAAAAAAACAACAACCCTAAAAGAAAAACAAATGGTAATAAATTAACTATGAGTGACAAATTATTAGGGAGTTCATTCATCGATTTATAGGCCTCATCCATTTCTTCCTTTGACATTAAGAAAAAAGCAATGAAGTTTACAACAAATATTCCAACCGAAAAAAATGAGGTAACTAAAACTCGCCACCAAGCATTATTCCCTTTATACGCTTGTTCAATAAACATTATACTATTGTTTTAATTAAAATTAGCTTAACACTACTATTGTCGGTTCGAAATTAACTTATTTTTCTGTTTTTTATACTTTACTTTGCAAAAAATTAAAATCTTTTTTATGATTCAAATTTATCATAATTCTCGTTGCGGAAAATCAAGAGAATGTCTTACTTTCCTTGAAAATTCAGGAAAAGAATATGAGGTTGTCAAATATCTTGAAGATGTTCCAACTTTTGAGGAATTGAAATCAATCATCAAAAAGTTGGGCATAAAACCTATTGAATTAGTGCGCAAAAAAGAAAAAATTTGGATAGTTAATTTCAAAGACAAAGAATTAAAAGATGAAGAAATTATTCAGGCAATGATTTCGAATCCAATACTTATCGAGAGACCCATTGTCATCAGCGGAGAGAAAGCTATCATATCAAGGCCTTTAGAAAAAATAAATGCTATTTTTTAACAGTATTTTATTTAACAAACCTTTGTGATTTGTTATTTAAACCAAACTTTACTTTTGCAATCTAATTTGATAAAAAATATTTTTTGATGAAAAATTTTAAATTTGTAGTATTCTTATTGTTGTTAATGAATTCCATAAACCATTATTCACAACAAAAACCACAAGGTCCAAAAATAAAAATAAATGGAACAGTTATCGAAAAAGTAAGCAAAACACCCCTTGAATATGCTACA
>CALPPA020000117.1 GCA_943325355.2 Klebsiella pneumoniae
AGACAACAGATGAAAAAATTGACGTATATCATCAGACCAAAAAACAACCCGATGCCAATGCGTTTCTAACTATTTCCCTAAAACCGTCAGACAGTATTCAGATTAGCCCTGTGGCATTTAAAAAAGAAAGTCTTGATATTGATATTACCGCGATTCTTTTAAAATATCGCCCTTCTGTACATGGATTGCCCGGACAAATGACTACTGACTTCAATATTGGTTTATATACCGGATGGAGATATGACAGATACAAAATAGAAAGTAGATTGGATCCTTTAGGCAATAATTATCATAAAATCAATAATTGGGGATATGATTTTGGCCTTTTTACAGGGCCTGGCGCTACCATAATCAGTCCGTTTACCACACAAAATAAAGTGATTGATGAATATAGCGGAATGATTATTCAAACAGGAATTGCAGGTTTTATAGAATCAAATATAGCCAGTTTTGGGATTGCCGTGGGATTTGATTCCCTCCTGAATTCTGATCGGGAAGTTTGGATATACAATAAGAAACCCTGGGTGGGATTTATCGTGGGAATTGCATTAAATTAAATCGATAGCGATTTCTAATCCGTGTCCATAAACACAATGCTTCCGGCCTATTGAAGACTGGAAGCTTTCTATACTAAAAAACCCGACAGGCTTAAAAAACTGTCGGGTTTGTAATATAAAAAAAACCTAATGACTTACTTTCGCAACTTCTTCAGGATTGTGTTCGTGTTTGAATAATACTGCAAAAGCAATCGCGATTACCAATGCATAACCCGCAAAACTCAACCAGATATTGTGCCAGTTTCTTACACCATCTTGAGTAAAAAAGGTGTCTATAACTTGCCCGCTGATGATTCCACCAAAAAAAGCACCAAAACCATTGGACATCATCATAAACAAACCTTGAGCACTGGAACGTATAGAGGAATCAGTAGAAGTTTCGATAAATAAAGACCCTGAAATATTGAAGAAATCAAATGCCATTCCGTAAACGATACACGACATAATGATTAAAAATGTTCCGCCAAAAGAAGGATCTCCATAAGCAAAGAATCCGAAACGCAATACCCAAGCTAACATCGAAATTAACATTACTTGCTTAATTCCAAATCGCTTCAAGAAAAAAGGAATTGCTAATATAAAGGCTGTTTCCGAAAATTGTGATATTGACATTATCAAAGTAGATTTTTGTACCACAAAACTATCGGCATATTCTGGACTATTTCCAAACTCGGACAAAAAAACATCGCCATACATATTAGTCAATTGAAGTGCTGCTCCCAAAAACATTGAAAATATAAAAAACAAGGCCATTTTATAGGTCCCAAATAACTTAAAGGCGTTTAAACCTAATTTTTGGAATAAAGAGGAACCCTTTTCAATTAATTTTTGTGGTGGACATTTAGGTAATGTAAAAGAGTAAATTCCTAATACAAAAGCGGAAACAGCAGATATATAAAACATATTGGCTGATGCTTTATTTCCAGATAAATTAGTAAGCCACATCGCTGCTATAAATCCAATGGTTCCCCAAACACGAATAGGTGGAAAAACTTTGACAACATCGTAATTATTGTTTTTCAAGATATTGTATGCCACGGAATTTGACAATGAAATAGTAGGCATGTAACAAAGCATTGCTCCAAAAATTACCCAATAAAATGTGGTGGGATTATCAACTTGAGGAATATAACATAACGCTAACCCTCCTAGAATATGTAAAATTCCGTATAATTTTTCAGCGTTCACCCATTTATCTGCAATAATACCCGTCAAAGCCGGCATTAAAATAGACGATAGTCCCAAAGTTGAAAATATAGCACCAAAATCAGCGCCACTCCATTGCCTTGTTGCAAACCAATAATTTCCAACAGTAATTAGCCAAGCTCCCCAAACAAAAAATTGAAGAAAACTCATCACAGTTAGCCGATTCTTAATATTCATAATAATTATAGCTTTAATTTAAAAAATCACTTATCTAATGCGTAAATCTAACGATAAATTAAGTGAATCAAATCATATTAGAAGATATTTATAAATAAAAAAAACCACCTTGGTGAAAAGTGGTTTCTCTAACTAATTAACAAACAACAAAAACTCAATTATTATTTTGTATAAAGTAGATTAAGTTTTTAAAGTAGATTGTGGGGCAAACTTTTTAAATTCTTTCTAACAGAGTATGTTGTTTTAATTTCTTGGTGTAAATATAATACTATTATCGATTAAATACAAAATAAAATCGATGAAATACACAAAATAACTATATATATAATATTTAACTTACTAAAAATATGCTTTCTTAGAGAAAATGTATTGTATATTAAGGGGATAATCTATCTATCCTCCAGGAATAATCTTCATGCAATTGAAACCTAATTCTATCGTGCAATCTATTTGGCCTTCCTTGCCAAAATTCTACTTCTACAGGACGAACTAGAAATCCTCCCCAAAATTTTGGTCTTAGAATTTCCTTGCCTTCGAAATCTTTTTCCAATTGCTTCAAACCTTCTTCTAAAACAGTTCTGGATGGAATTACCTGACTTTGATTCGAAACAATAGCCCCAAGCTTACTTCCCGTTGGTCGGGATTCAAAATAACCGTCTGAAATATTCTCTGAAATTTTTTCAGCAATACCTTTTATAATAACTTGTCGTTCGAGTGAAGACCAAAAAAAGGAAAGACAAACATTAGGATTATTGGCAATAGCCCTTCCCTTTTCGGAATCATAATTGGTGTAAAAAATAAAACCTTCATAGGTAAACTGTTTCAACAAAACAACTCTTGACTTTGGAAAGCCATCTAATCCAAAAGTAGAAACCGTCATTGCATTTACTTCATCTAATCCACCAAAATCCTCTACTTCGTGAAACCATCTATTGAATAAATTGATTGGATCTTCGGGAATGTTAGTTTCCAAAAGTTCACTTTTATCATACGATTTTCTATAATTACTTAAATCTTCCATTATTTTATATAATTCTTTAAAGGCAAAAATACTTAACTAATTTTCATTTATTAAATCAAAACTCAAATGATTTCCCATCATCTGCTAAAAGAATGTTTGGAAAAATAGTTTGGGCTTGTTCTCTAAAGAGTTCAATACTGTCATATCGAGTGGAATAATGTCCTAAAACTAGATTTTTAACATTAGCTTTTAAAGCAATCATTGCAGCTTCTTTGGCTGTAGAATGCATTGTTTTTCTAGCCAAAGCTTCCTCTGAATCTAAAAAAGTAGATTCGTGATACAAGACATCAACTTCTTTTATATTAGGAATAATACTTTCGTCATAAGCAGTGTCCGAGCAAAAGGCGTAACTCATCGGCGGAACAGGATCGAAAGTCAATTTTTGATTTTCAATAATACGACCGTCTTCAAGAGTAATATCTTTCCCGTTCTTGATATTTCGATAATAACATTTGTCGATTTCATAGTTTTGAACAGCATTCAAGTCTAATTTTCGTTCTCTAATTTTTTCTTGAAATAGGAAACCATTGGTGTAAACCCTATGTTTTAAAGGAATTGTCTTTACTATTACCTTATCATCTTCAAAAACAATTTCACTTTCTTTAGATTCCAATTCGTGAAAAAAAAGTCCGTATTTTGTCCAAGAATTAGACAGTCGCAATTGCAGATTTATAATTTCCTGAATTCCTTTTGGTCCATAAATATGCAAGTCGGCGGTTCGGTTCAGCAATGCAAAAGTAGAAATCAAGCCTATCAATCCAAAAAAGTGATCACCGTGTAAATGCGAAATAAATATATGGTTGATTTTTGAAAATCTGATTTTGTTTTTTCGCAACTGCACTTGCGTTCCCTCTCCACAATCAATTAGAAATAATCTATTCCTGATTTCTAAAACCTGTGAAGTGGGATTGGTAAAAGTTCTTGGAGTTGCTGCATAACAGCCGAGGATGGTTAGATTCAAAGTTTATTCGGTTATGTGGTTAATCGACCATTTGGTTAATCGGTTAAACGATTATTCGATTAAACGATTAACCGGTTAAACAGTTAACCCTTTTTTAAAATCCTAAATCTCTCTCAATTTCCTCCATCTCAATAATATCGTAGGCTTCTTGGATTGATCGAACAACAGCCAATTTATCAGAAACGGAATTATGGTCAAGATCAGAAGTAACTATAACGAATGATTTTTTGGCTTTTTTGTGAATTTTTGAAAGTGGCATAAATCCATTTATGGCCGCCATCGGTAGGTTTTTATGCATTCTGATATCAATAATGATATTATATTTTTCAAAAGATTTATACTCGTGAGTCACTTTCATCAAAAATGAAACCAAATCACCTTGTGTGTCTTTAATACAAACAGTATGTCCTTTTTGATCTACTTTCATTGTTTTTATAATTAAAGTGTAGCTAATTTACAAAGAAAATTTGGGTTATAACAAATCTAGTTAAGGAAAATCTATTGGATTTTTGAAGCCAATAAATAAATTACTGCCATTCGAATGGCAACGCCATTTTCTACCTGATTCAAAATCACCGATTGTTTGGAATCTGCCACGTCTGATGTGATTTCGACTCCACGATTGATTGGACCTGGATGCATAATTATTATTTCCTTGTTCAGCGAATCTAGCAAGGTTTTGTCCAGTCCATATTGTTGGGCATATTCACGTGTAGATGGAAAAAAATTCACGTCCATTCTTTCGTTTTGAACACGAAGCATATTAGCCACATCACACCATTCAAGCGCTTTGCGCAAATTAGTCTCAACGGTTACTCCTAGTGATTCGATATGTCTTGGAATGAGTGTTTTGGGTCCGCAAACTTTGACTTCTGCACCTTGCATTTGCAAAGCGTATATATTCGATAGCGCTACACGAGAGTGCAAAACATCACCTACAATTACCACTTTTTTTCCAGCAACATCACCTAATTTTTCTCTGATAGAATAACTATCTAATAAGGCTTGCGTTGGGTGTTCGTGTGCTCCATCTCCAGCATTTACTATACTTGCTTTCACATTTTGGGACAAGAAATGAGCTGCTCCAGGACTGGAATGTCGCATTACCACCATATCGACTTTCATCGAAAGAATATTGTTTACAGTATCAATAAGGGTTTCTCCTTTTTTAACTGATGATTGAGCAGCCGAAAAGCTAATTACATCGGCAGATAAACGTTTTTGGGCTAATTCAAAGGAGAGTTTAGTTCTAGTACTATTTTCGAAAAAAATGTTAGCAATAGTGATGTCTCGAAGTGAAGGCACTTTTTTTATTGGACGATTGATGACTTCTTTAAAATGATCGGCGGTTTCAAAAATAAGGTCAATATCTTTCTTGTTGATATATTTTATTCCCAATAAATGATTTACACTTAACTCGCTCATTTTACTATTATTTATTAATTAAATAAACCACATCTTCCCCGTCTTGCTCTTTCCAACACACTTTTACTTTCTCGTCGTTTATAGCATCAACCTGACGTCCTCGATAATCGGGTTGAATAGGTAAATGACGACTAAAACGGCGGTCAATAAGTACCAATAATTCAATTTCAGATGGTCTTCCGAAGGACTGAATAGCAGTCAATGCCGACCGAATACTTCTTCCTGTGTATAAAACGTCGTCAATGAAAACAACTTTTTTATTTTCGACAATAAAATTTATTTGGGTTTTATTCGCTTCTAATGGTTTATTGGTTCTACGGAAATCATCTCTAAAGAAAGTGATATCAAGATATCCCAAAGCAATTTTCGAAATATCATATTCTTTTTCCAACAATTCTTTTAATCGCTCTGCTAAGAATGTCCCTCTAGGCTGGATACCAACTAAAATTGTATCCGAAAAATCAAGATGTTTTTCGATTAACTGACAAGCCAAACGATGGAGAATGATATTGACTTCCTTTGAAGTGAGCAATACTTTTTGACTCATAATGAAGTGTTGTTTGGAGTACAAATATAAGAATTAT
>CALPPA020000118.1 GCA_943325355.2 Klebsiella pneumoniae
AAATAAAAAGAGTCTATTATCTATATGATATCCCAAGTTCTGCGATTAGAGGCGGTCATGCCCATAAAGATTTACAACAAGTATTAATAGCCATCTCGGGTAGTTTTGATGTTGTTTTGAAAGATGGTACATCGGTTAGAACAGTAACGCTAAATAAGCCTGACAAAGGGTTACTCATAAAGTACAATATTTGGAGAGAATTAGAAAACTTTTCATCTGGAGCAGTTTGTTTAGTTTTAGCATCAGATGTTTTTCATGAAGCTGATTATATTCGTAATTATGATGAATTTTTGAAATCAAAATAATGAAACTACTTTATATAGTTCCAAAAATTAATAACGAGGGAGGCGTTGCCAGAGTTCTTTCAACAAAAGCAAATTATTTTGTTGAAAAATTAGGGTATGAAGTCCATATTCTAACTCAAAATGATGGTAACTTTCCTTTATTCTATAAGTTTATTGATGCTATTAATCTACTTGACATTTCGTTAAAAGGCAAAAAGAGTTCCTTCTTTTTTCAATACAAAAAAGCAATACAAAATGCTGTTGACACATTAAATCCAGATCTGATAATTGTATGCGACAACGGATTAAAAGCATTTACAATTCCCTTTATTTTAAAAACAAAAATTCCAATTATATTCGAGTGCCATGGATCTAAGTTTGTTGAGGAAAATTTTAAAAAAGGAACCCTTCTTTCTGAAAAATTTGCAAAGATAAAATCCACTTATAAAAATTTTGGAGCGACCAAATTTAACAAGTTCGTGGCATTATCCTCTGAAAGTTTAAAAGAATGGGGTATAGATAATGCAGTGGTCATTCCCAATCCTTTGTGGATTGAAAGTCCTTTGTCAGCCGAGTTACACGCAAAAAAAGTAATTGCTGTAGCTAGACATTCGTTCGAAAAAGGATTGGATCGATTGTTGTTAATCTGGCAAAAAATAATTGAAAATCATCCGGATTGGATTCTTGAAATTTATGGAAAGTCCAATGGGAATGATTCCCTGCAACTACTCGCAAATTCTCTTAACCTCACTAAAAATATTGTTTTTTGTGAGCCTGTAAAAAATATTGAAGATAAATATCTTGAAGCATCAATTTATTTAATGACCTCCAGATTCGAAGGATTTCCGATGGTGCTAATGGAAGCAATGGCCATGGGTTTGCCTTGTGTTGCTTATGATTGTCCAGTTGGTCCACGAGCCATAATAATCAATAATGAAAACGGATTTCTTGTCGAGGATGGGAATATTCAATCCTTTGTTCAAAAAATTGAATTGCTAATTGAAAATGAAGAATTAAGAATTCAAATGGGGCAAAATGCCAAAAAAAGTGTTGCAAAATATGATTTAGAAACTATAATGCAACTGTGGAAATCACTTTTTGAGAGTCTAGTAAAGTAATAATTACTTGGGTCTAAATACTGCAAAAATATCCTAATTTATATAAATCAAATAGTAATAGTGATGGCTTTTTTGAAAGCAAGTTGCGTACCATATTTGGTTCATTTTTTTTAAAAAGAAAAGAAATTAAATCAGTCAAATGCATCTTTTCTAATAAAACATAAGTCTTTAAAATTTTACTTTCTGAACTATTTAAAGACGTAGTTGCTGTTAGTTTTTTTAGATTTTCCAAAGCAGTTTTTGTCTTTTTTAAAAATTGTTTCGAAGTCTCTAATCCCAGATGATAAGTAGGATTAACAATGTGTTTAACCACATTACCCTTTTTTTTCAAATCAGACAAAAACACTAAATCTTCGTAGCCGTATTTTGTTATTGACTCATCAAATTTATTGGAGAGAAATACATTTTTTTTTATCAAAATATTTGAAGTTAATGCATTTCCGTTAGGGTTGGTATTTCGTTTTTCGACCGAAAGTGATTCCCGTGCAATACCGTAAAACCAACGCAATAATTGATCGTTCGCAGGTTTTTCTTTTTTATATTCGATTCCGCCAAAAACAACTTTTTCAGCTTCGTTTATTTTGGAAATATAGTTTTGGATAAAATCACTTTGGGTTGGAAAAGTATCACAATCCATAATTAGAAGCCACTCAAATTTGGCTTTTTCTGCTAGTAAATTGATGTTTGTTCCTCTTCCTAGATTTAAATTATTTCCTGAAAAATTACAATTTTCTAAAGTATTAATTTTTTGATTTTCATCTAGAAATTCATTTGAAGCATCATCTTGACATAAAATTTCAAAATCTAACTTGCTTTCCAAACAATATTTATGTAATTCGTTAACAAGGGGATATGTATTGTAATTGAATATTGGAATAAGTATCGATAACATTAGGCTGTTTTTTGAACTACTTCAAAAAGTTTTGCGTCTTCACATTTCAATGTTTTAGACGGAAATTTCATCAATAACGCATAATCGTGTGTTGCCATTATGACTGTTTTTCCGGCGGCATTAATTTTTCTCAAAACATCAAGAACCTCTATGCTAGTCTGCGGATCAAGGTTTCCCGTTGGTTCATCGGCAAGGATGAATTCGGGATTATTAAGTAAAGCACGTGCTATTGCAACGCGTTGTTGCTCGCCACCAGAAAGTTGATGTGGCATTTTATCTATGTAGGCTTTTACGCCAACTTTGTCTAAAACTTCGTCTATTTTATTTTGAATTTCCTCATTGTCTGTCCATCCTGTTGCTTTCAAAACAAAAAGCAAATTATCTTTCACGGTTCTATCAGGAAGTAATTGAAAATCTTGAAAAACAAAACCTATTTTTCGTCGCAAAAATGGAATATCGTCTTCTTTTAAAGTGGCCAAATCAAAATCTACAATTGTTCCTTCGCCTTCTGCTAATGGTAAATCAGCATACAGCGCTTTCATAAAACTACTTTTCCCTGAGCCAGTTTTCCCGATGATATAGATAAACTCACCATGTTTTACCTCAAGATTTACGTTTGATAAAATGATTTTTCCTTCTTGAGCAATGGTTACATTTTTTAAAGATAGAACTGGTAGTGACATAATAGTTGTTGTTTTATTTTGTAAAAGTAATTATCAATTACCACAAGAGCAAACAAATAATTTATTTTTGCAAACTGGCTAAGCAAATATTAATGCTTTTCCCATTTGTTGAAACTTTTGTTCATAATAAAAATGGCTAGCATTCCGTTATAGCCTTTAGAATATGATATATTTGAATTCTTAAATTAAAACTACAATGCGTAAACTTTCTTGGCTTTACTTATTCTTATTTTTTATCCAATCCTTCTCTATTTCTGCACAAAAAACAGCAATTTACACCTACGATTCAAAAGATTTCGATAAAGCAATTTCGTTGTATAATGATAGTCAATATGCAACGGCACAAATCATTTTCGAAAAAGTAAAGTTGGCTGCAGCCAATGAAGAACTGAATTCCGATTGTTCTTTTTTTATTGCCAATTGTGCTATCAGAACCAATCAACCTAATGCAGATTTGTTAATGGAGCGTTTCGTTACGGATCATCCTACCAGCAGAAAACAAAACCAGGCTTACATTAATGTGGCACAATATTACTTTGCACAAGGAAATTATCCACAAGCATTACAATGGTTCGACAAAGTAGAAGAGGGCAATTTAAGTTATAAAGATCAAGACCAATACTATTTCCAAAAAGGATATAGTTTTTTCAGTTCCAAAAATAAAAAGGAAGCCATAACCTATTTTAATAAAGTGACTAATTCTGCTGAATATGGATCGCAGGCCAAGTATTACCTGGGTTTTATGGCTTATGAAGGTGACGATTACAAACAAGCGACCAAGTATTTTGATGAAGTTTCAGGTGAAGAAAAGTATAAAGAAAAACTGTCTTATTACCAAGCCGATATGAATTTCAAATTAGGAAATTTTCAGAAAGCAATCGATTTGGGATTGAAAGCAATGGATAAATCCAATGCTGTAGAAAAATCCGAATTGAATAAAATCATTGGCGAAAGCTATTTTAATTTGAAACAATACGATAAATCCATCCCGTATTTGACATTGTATAAAGGTAAAAAAGGGAGATGGAATAATACCGATTTTTACCAATTGGGATATGCGTATTATATGCAAAAGGATTATGAAAATGCCATTTCACAGTTCAATAAAATTATTGGTGGAAAAGATTTCGTGGCTCAAAATGCCTATTATCATTTAGGAGAAAGTTATTTGAATTTAAACAAAAAACAAGAAGCTTTGAATGCTTTCAAAAACGCTTCCGAAATGGATTTTGACGCAGCCATCCAGGAAGATGCGAATTTAAATTATGCTAAATTGAGTTACGAAATAGGGAATTCCTATCAAAGTACGCCCGCAGTTTTGATGGCTTTCCTGAAAAAATATCCGAATAATGCCAATAATACTGAGATTGAAAAACTCTTGATTGATTCTTATATTTCATCAAAAAACTACAAAGAAGCATTGGTTTTATTAGAGAAAAACAAATCCCCCGAAAATAAATTAGCCTATCAAAAAGTGACTTTTTATCGAGGATTGGAATTATATACAGATTCCAACTATCAGGAAGCAGCAACCTTATTCGAAAAATCATTAGACCAACAAAAGGATGCCAAGTACACAGCTCGTGCCACGTTTTGGAAAGGGGAAACCGAATATGTTTTGGATGATTTCAAAAACGCCGTACTGAGTTACAAACAATTTCAAGGTTTGGCTGCAGCAAAGGAAACGCCGGAATATAAAAACAGCAACTACAATATTGCTTATGCATACTTCAAATTGAAGGAGTACAATCAAGCGGTCGATTATTTCCAAAACCAGATTGACAATGCAAAAGACGACAAAGTACGTTTGCACGACTCATACTTGCGTTTGGCTGATTGCAGATTCGTAACTTCAAAATATACTTCAGCTTTAGAAGCATATAATAAGGTAATCGAATTGAAAAGTATAGATGCTGATTATGCCTATTTTCAAAAAGCAATTTGCTACGGATTTGTTTCTAAAAACGATAAAAAAATTGAAGAGATCAATTCGTTTTTACAATTGTATCCAAAATCAGAATACCGAGATGATGCTTTGTTCGAACTAGGAAATACTTATGTAGCCGAAAAAAAACAAGATTTAGCTATAAAAACCTACGACAAACTAAATTCTGAATTTGTAAAAGGGTCTTACACTTCAAAAGCAATTTTGCGTCAAGGATTAGTCTATTATAATGCAGATAAAGACGAACAAGCCTTGACAAAACTCAAGAAAGTTGCCGCGGATTTTCCTAAAACTCCCGAAGCTCTCGAGGCTGTTGCTACAGCACGATTGATTTATGTGGATAATGGTAAAGTCGATGAATACGCCACTTGGGTTAGGACACTTGATTTTGTTGCCGTAACTGATGCCGAATTGGATAATGACACCTACGAAGCTGCCGAAAAGCAATATTTGCAAAACAATACTAAACAAGCTATTTCTGGATTTAACGGTTATGTTTCTAAATTTCCAAATGGAATTCACGCCTTAAAAGCTAATTTTTATTTGGCTCAATCCTACTTTTCTGATGCACAAGAAAGTAAATCAATTCCTAATTATGAATTTGTAATTGATCAACCTCGAAGCGAATTTATGGAACAATCCTTGGCTAGATTAGCCCAGATTTTCTTGAAAAACGATAACTATGATAAAGCAATTCCAGTATTATCACGATTGGAAAACGAAGCCGATTTTCCACAAAATAAAACTTTTGCACAATCTAATTTGATGAAATGTTATTACAACAAGAAGGATTACGATAATTCGGTTGTGTATGCTGAGAAAGTTTTGGAAAACCCCAAAACCGATTCTACTGTAAAAAGTGATGCGCAAATTATCATTGCTCGTGCTGCAATTCAAACGGGTGATGAAACCAAAGCTCGTTCGGCTTACGCCAAATTGCTAACTATTGCCAAAGGAGAATTGGCTGCCGA
>CALPPA020000119.1 GCA_943325355.2 Klebsiella pneumoniae
CAGACATATAAGCTGGCAGTAGTATTAGCGCTAAAAAACTAAAGATAAAATTTCTCATAAATTAATAATTTGTAAAAGTTAGTAAAGCGAAGTTAAAATATTAGTGAATAGTAATATGTTAAATAAATTACTACAATAACACATCAAAACACCAAAACTCAAAAGAACATATGTTTTTGAGCGATATAAGGTATATAATTCAACATCTAAATCGTTATATGTTGTAGTAATGTTGTAGTAATGTTGTATTGTAATTTCGTAATTAATTATAATAAAAATTATATTATCTGTAAAATTATAACTTAATTAAATGATAATAAAAATTTTGAGAGGTTTTCTTCTTTAGCAAGGTTTAATTTTTTCCGGAGACGATAACGTTGAATTTCTATCGAGCGAAAAGAAATATTCATCAGTGGTGCAATCTCTTTTGAGGAAAGATTCATCTTTAAATAAATGCAAAGCTTAATATCCTTTGAAGTTAGATTTGGATATTTTTGAGAAAGATTATTACTAAATTGATTGTGAATTTGATTTAAGTTTTCTTCGAATGTTTCCCATTCATGCTTATTTGCAGCATTGCTTTTTATTGCTTTTTTAATTGCACTTTTTAGCTTATTAAAGTCGGTTTCATGATCTAAAATTTCTTGAATGTTTTCAATCATTTCGCTTTGCTTGGCAATAGAAAGCGATTTCCCTAACACTTCAGATGATTTTGATTTAATTTCTAGTTCTAAAATATGCCTTTCATATTCTTTGCTATTTAATTCATTCTCGGCCTTCAATTCCATCTCCAGAATTTTCTTTTGGTGTTTCAACTCTTCTTCACGTAATGCTAATTTTTGAATGTACCGGATTTTATTCCATTTGTAATAAAGGTAAAAAATAACACTTATCAATAGGATGTAAATCAGCAGCATCCAAAATGAAAAATACCAAGGTTTTGCTACCACAAATTGAAAATTAGAGATGCTATAATATTGCAAACCATTATTATTAAAAATGGTTATTTCATGTGAACCACTAGTTAAATTATTTAAGACTATTACCCCTTCATTTATAGAAATATAATTTGATTTTCCATCAATTTTATAAAACAAATTGGGTTTTAAAGTTCCAAATATTCCAGAAATTACATTTATCCTTAGTTCTGAATTATAACTTATTTTTGATTTGTTCTGAACTAAATTCTCATTGTTATATGCTTCTAATTTTATGTCAACAACTTTTGGTGAATCTTCATATTTTGATTGTAATGCGATAAAACCATCGTCTAAGTTCAATAAATAATGGTCTTTACTTTTGAAAATTTTCAAATTGTCATTTATAATCTTCCCTTTATAATATTTTTCTTGAATGTGATTCCAGACAAATTTATTTCCATTGGCATAAATATGATATAAAAATCCCTGTTGTAACACCATAAAATGGCTTTCATCAATGGCAACAATATCAGAAACGTTTTTAAAATTGGAATTGAATACCTCGTTTTTCTCTAATTGATTGCTGATTGGATTATAAGTGTACCAAGAATTTTGTATCAAAAAAAGGACTTCATTACGAAACTCAAATATTTTCACCCCAAAATCGTTTGTAATCTTGCAACGCTGAGTGACATTCTCCACTTTAGTAGTTCCAAATTCATTGTCATATAGAATTCGGTACAAGCCTCTATAATTATCGGCTGCCCATATTTCGTTTTTTCTGATTTGGGACACCTGTTTTATGGGTTTTAATAGCCCCTTTACAACAATGTTCTGAGATAAATCATTCCCATTATTATAAATAACAACACCGCTATAAGTTGCTTGTAAATAAGAATTATCAATGTTGCTTTTAGTTAAATTCCAACCTCCATTGATAGAATTTAATTTTGAAAACATTCCGTTATCATAAACAAACGTGCCTTCCTGATGGCCTATTAAATACTTGTTATTTATTTTGCTGATATTCCAAGCTTGGCCTTGGGTATTTGGAATCAAGGAAAGATTCTTGTTTTCATATTCGAAAATACCATGGTTTGAAGCCATTAAATAGCCCTTTTCAGTAGTCGCTACAGAATATACAGAGCCCAAAATACCGGAATTATCATAGAAAATAGAAATAGGAGAATTGACTTCAATATGCGCAATTCCATTGTCTAAACCAAGCCATAAATCATCTTCTTTGTCTTGACCAATACTCAGTATGGAATTGTTAATCAAGACATTATTTCGGTTAATATTTTGGAATGAATTGTTTTTCAAGTCAAAAATAAAAACACCTTTAGTTGCTGTTCCTATAATTAGTTTGTTGTTTTTAATAAATCGAGCAACATTTATATTATACCCCTTTAACATATCATTTAAAGGGTTTTTCCAAGGATATAAACTACCCTTTTCTTCAACAAAAACACCATTCTTTTGAGTAAAAATATAGATTTTATTTTGGTGCTTTTCAATGGAATGAATTACGTTGTTGTCTATAATTGACCACCCTTTAATTTTCTCAATCTTTGCATTATTCATCCTATAAATTCCTTTGTTTACAGAGGCAATCAAAAGTTGATTGTCAATAACAAAGGAGTAAGAAATAAGAAATGGAAGCGGTGTTTTCTTAATTTTCTTTCCATCATAAAGAAAAATTCCGTTAAAAGACTGAAAATAAATTATGTTTTGGATCTTGAAGATTTTCCAAATTTCTTCATTTTCCTTCTCGTCAAAAACAGTTGTACTATTCGAAATTGAAGTGTAAATCATTTTCCCGTCTTTTCGAACCCAATAGCCAAACTCTTTATATGAACCTGAATAAATCTTGTCCCCATCCACCATTACAGAACGTATTATGGTTTTATTGGGTAGCATATATTTTTCCCATAGTACTCCATCGTAACGCAGGAAATAATGATTATTGGCAAAATACATTGCCTTATCGTTCCCTTGAGCTACATTCCAAATCTGATTATCCCCTTGATAATTTGATTTACTGTAGTTTTCAACAAAAGGAAGCAACTCTTGTGAGTAGAGTTGAAAAGATAATAAACCGAAAAAAAATATTTTTACAAAAGTGGCTCTCAAAGTGGAATGAATTATCTTCAAATATAATGACATTTATCGATTTTAAAAACAAAAAAAAGCCTCTCAATAGAGAAGCTATAATTTAAAAGATAAATAAATTATATTTTCTAATTATTTCCCATCGACATAATCCTGTAAATAGCTAAATCTTGGAGTGAGTTTTCCTTTTTCGGTCATTTTTGCACGAGCTAAAATTCCGTCTTTGTCACCATTAAAGAAGGCCGGAATAACGTGTTCCATAAACATTTCGCCAAATCCTTCGCTGGCCTCTTTTGGCAATTCGCAAGGCAAATTATCAACAGCCATTACTACAATTGCTGCAGGATGAAAGACGTCAACTTCTTTATTTTCGCTAGGCAAATACCCATACAAAGGTTCCGCTATAGTTGATGAACGAAGTGTACAAGCAATGGAGGAATTGACATCACAAGAAATGTCGCCTACCACTTTTATTTTACAATCTTTGTCTTTGAGCATCTCTCTAGTCAGGATATCCGGAGCATTATTACCGTGAAAATGTCCTGAAATGTAGATGTCAGAAACTTTTGTAAAACGCTCAAAATTGGAAATATACGCTGTAGGATTATGAAAAAAATCAGTGAAGTCTAAAACTTGTCCGTCTTTTCGAATGTTGTAATCCAAAACATCAATCTGGGTATAAACGGGTTGTGTATAGTTTTTAGTCAAATAATTCTCGACTGAAACTTCCTTTATTTTAATAGCATCCAGGATTTCTTTTACACCAGTTCCTACTTTTCCTGTTCCGGTATTTACGATTTTTATTGGAGGTAAAACCAACCGTTTCAAATGAGCAATCATATCCTCTTTTCCAGAAAGCAGTCCTGCTTTTGGGAGTTTAAACAATTCGAATTTTATTCCAAAAGCCCGAATAGTATTGTATGCACCGACAATTCCAGCGTATTTACCAAAACCTATTAACCGATGATTATGAACATCAACGATAGTTTCGTGATCATACAAATCAATATTTTTTTCAAGAATGGCTTGCAACAATTTTCTGTTATGAGGTTGCTTTTTGAGCGTATGTGAAAAAAAGAAATACGATTTATTGGGAATTAAATTTTCTATTGGAATTTCTTTTACTCCAAAAAAAACATCGCAATCACTGATATCATTGACCACTTCTATTCCCATATTTCTATATTCCTCATCAGAAAAAGCCCTAATATCAGAACTTTCAACTTTAACAGAAGTGTTTTGATATAGTTGTTTTAATCGTGCTAATTCATCAGGTGTAAAAACAACTCGTCTGTCTGGAATGCTTTTTCTTTCTTTAATAATTCCGAATTTCATATTTTAATTAATTTTAACTTTATTGGCAATTTTTGTTACAAATATAACAACTTTTATTACTTTGATTGTCTGTTTATTTTTATTTGAAAATAAAAAACACTATGAGCTGATTCTTAATAGTATAAATAAAAATCATAAAATGTTAATAAAAATAATGTTAAGTTTTCAAAAAGTACATATCTAAATAGATTGATTCTATATATTTGTCATTCTATCAGTACGAAAAATGAATTTTATAAAAAACGCAAATATACTTCAAATACTCCTCTTGATTTTTGTTTTAAGTTCTTGTACAAAAGAAAAAAAAATTGAACTTAACGATGCTCAACTTCCAAAAGATGTTTTGCCAAAAATGAAGCCTTTAACTAACGAAGAGCCAAAACTTAGTTATGAGTATATTAATACTAAAAGAAAATCAATCGAGTATTTTTATAATAAAAACTGGCCTAACGAAAGCGCAAACGGAAGTTTTCTGGTGGCTAAAAATGGCCAAATTATTTATGAACGCTATGAAGGCTATGCCAATTTTAGAGACAAAATACTAATAACTCCCACTACGCCATTACACCTTGCATCCGTGAGCAAGGTAATTACAGCAACCGCCGTTTTGAAATTAATAAATGCAAAAAAAATAGATTTAGACCAAAAAGTAAATACCATTTTAAAGGAGTTTCCTTTTCCTGAAGTTACCATTAGAATGTTATTGAATCATCGAAGCGGAATGCGAAGTTATTCTTATTTCACAGACAAAAAGGAGATTTGGGACAGGCACAATACACTCACAAATCAAGATATTCTAACCATTATGGCAACAAAAGATATTGGTTTAGAGTCTAAAACTGGTACTCGATTTGCGTATTGCAATACAAATTATGCAATGCTGGCATTGATTGTCGAAAAAGTTACCCAATTATCGTTTAAAGAAGCCTTAGACCAAATTATTTTTAAGCCACTTGGAATGAAAAATACCTATGTAATGGAATATGAAAAAGACCGAAAAAATGTAGTTACGACTTATAAAGGAAATAAAGTTGAAATAGGAATGGATTATTTAGATGCCATTTATGGGGATAAAAACATTTATTCTACACCTCGAGATTTATTAAAACTAGACCGAGCCAGAAGTGCTCCAACTTTTTTAAACCCTAAGTTATTAGAACAAGTGTACACCGGATACAGCAATGAACACAAAGGCAAAAGAAATTATGGCCTCGGTATTCGTATGACAGAATTAGATGAAAATAATACTATATACTATCACAATGGCTGGTGGCACGGCAGTACGACATCCTATGTCACAATGAGAAAAGAAAACGTTACTATAATTGCACTTTCTAACAAGTATTCAAAAAAACCTTATAATGTTCGAAAATTGACGGCATTATTTGGCGATTATCCATTTGATTTAGATGATGATGATGAATAGATTTTGAACACTGAATGTTGGTAAAAAAGCGTACCTTTGCCATCTCAATTTTGGACTGATTATTGCCAATTGAATAGTAAATAAATGGG
>CALPPA020000120.1 GCA_943325355.2 Klebsiella pneumoniae
ATTTATCCTATTTCAAATTTACACCATTATGTCCATCAATAAAACAGAGACTCAGGCATACAAAGTGATTAAAGTTGAAGAAAAATTTGAAATTCGGTATTATCCTGCTGCAACGATGGCAATGATTTCTTCCACCTCAAAATCGTATCGTGATTTAGGTTCTTCCGGATTTGGAAAACTGGCAAAATATATTTTTGGAGGAAACAGCGAAAAGAAACAAATAGCGATGACATCCCCCGTACATATGGATATTAACGATACCAAATCTACTATGGCATTTGTACTTCCATCAGCTTTTAATCAAATTAATTTACCAAAACCAAATGATTCGAGTATATCCATTATAACTTCAGAACCAGAATATGCAGCAGTAATAAAGTTTAGTGGCTTTGCTTCCAATGAAAGTATTGATAAACACAGAGCGATGCTTGAAAATGAATTAAAGAATAAAGGACTTTCTTATTATGGTAATTTTCGCTACTTAGGTTATAATCCACCTTATCAACTATTCGGAAGAAGAAATGAAGTGATTGTAACACTGAATTGGAATTCAAAATAAATAATTTTAAATTAATAATACGGGGATATTCAGAAAATTGCTTTACCTCTATTTTCTTTACCTTTGGGAATAATCATTTTTTCCTATGAAACGCGCCATAAAATATTACCGCATTATTTGGTTTAAACACGATTTACCTGCAGGGCTTTCTGTTTTTTTGGTGGCACTGCCGCTTTGTTTGGGAATTGCCTTGGCTTCGGGAGCACCTCTTTATGCTGGAATTCTTTCGGGAATTATTGGAGGAGTAATGGTTTCCTTAATCAGTGGTTCGCCACTTGCAGTTTCTGGTCCTGGTGCTGGATTGACATCCCTGGTTGCTGCTTCCATCATTTCATTGGGCGACTACAAACTTTTTTTGCTGGCTGTTATGATAGCTGGCGTATTTCAATTATTACTAGGTTTGTTTAAACTTGGAGCAATTGCCAATTATTTCCCTTCTTCAGTAATCAAGGGAATGCTGGCGGCAATAGGAATAATTTTGGTTTCAAAACAAATTCCGCTGGCTTTAGGTTATGACAAACCTGACTTTTGGACCAGTGGTTTTATTGAATTATTTTCGGCTGACAACTTTTTGGGTAATATAGAAAATTTCAATCATCACATTACCAGAGGTGCCATTCTGATTACGGTAATTTCGTTAGCCGTACTTATTATTCTGCAACAACCATTTGCTAAGAAACTAAAGGTAATTCCAGCTCCTTTATTAGTGGTAGTTTTAGGTGTTATTGTCAATATTATTTTTACAAATGTAGCTTCGGACTTTTCCCTAAAGCAAACTCAATTGGTGAATATTTCTTCGAATATTTTTGAAAACATATCCTTTCCTGATTTTTCTAAAATCTTTTCCACTACCGAAATTTGGAAAGACGGAATCCTCATTGGTTTACTTGCCACATTGGAAACCTTGCTTTGTATTGAAGCCATTGACAAATTAGACAAACGCAACCGTATCACTCCTGTGAATCGCGAATTGATTGCTCAGGGAATTGGCAATATGACTTGTGGACTTCTTGGGGCAATTCCCATTACGGCTGTCGTGGTAAGAGGTGCCGCAAACGTGGATGCAGGAGGAAGAACAAAACTATCGTCATTCACACACGGACTATTTTTGCTGCTTGCCGTTATGTTGGTTCCCTTTTTACTCAACAAAATACCTTATGCTTCTCTTGCAGCGATTCTTTTGATAACCGGATATAATTTAACAAAACCCAAATTGTATCGCAATATGTGGAGTCTGGGACGCAAGCAATTTATTCCTTTTGTGATTACTGTTGTTGTCATACTTTCTACTGATTTACTTTTGGGAGTAAGTATTGGGCTATTGATTTCAATCTATTACATCGTTCAAAGCAATTTTAAAATTGAATACAAAATTACCCAAACACGACATTTGGGAATTGAAACCCAATGTATCAAACTCAACCATAATGTGACTTTTCTGAACAAGGTTAAATTAAGAAAAACATTAGACGAAGTTCCTGAATATACAATTTTGACTATTGATGGCAGTGAAAGCCGTCTGATTGACTACGATATTTTAGAAATAATAAGCGAATTTCAAAGCAAAGCAAAAGACAGACATATTGAATTACATCTTATAAATATCGAAAAAGTAAACGTTACAGCAGTACACTAAAAAAATTAATTCTCGGTTTCATTTTCTGTATCCAACCACATCATAAAAAGCTTATACCCAATTGTAAGAATAATTGCTCCAAGAAACAATCCTATAAAACCATTGTAAAGAAATCCTCCAATGGCTCCTAAAAAGATTACAAGCATTGGTGCTGGTGCATTTCTTCCCAATAAAATTGGTTTTAAAACATTGTCAGAAACAAGGGTAATTCCAATCCAAATCGCTAGAATTACAGCAGTAGTCGTATCAGAAACTGAAAACATATAAATGACAACTGGAATTGCGATTAGACCTACTCCAACCTGAACAATGGCTAGAATAAGACATAAAATTGTCCATAAACCTGCAAAGGGAACCCCTGCAATAAAAAACCCAATACCAACCATTGCGGCTTGAATAAAAGCAACTCCAAGAATTCCTTTAACAACATTTCTAATAGTAAGTATTGTTATTTCGGCAAAATTATCACTGTGTTTTCCCACTAATTTTCCAAATATTTTTTTGGTTACAACAGCTGATGAATCGGCATAAATTAATAAAACACCTGCAATAATTATAGACGCTATAAAAGATAGAATTCCTTTGGTAAACCCTGCCAATGCTAATAATAATATCGCTCCATATTCTTTTATTTGATCAGAATACTTAACAACAGCCTCCTGCAAATTATCGGAAGCCAATTGCCAAATTTCTACAATAGGTTTTGCAACTACTGGCCAATTTGCTGTATTTCCTCCAGGTGGTGGAATCAAATGTTCTCCTGCTTTAAATAATTCTCGAAAGTGATTCACGCCTTCATACAATGAATAAATAATCAGTCCACTCGGAATTATGATAACACTCAACAGTATTAAAGTAAGGACAATTACTGCCAAAACCTTTCTACCTCTGAAAATCTTCTCAAAAAATTTATGGATTGGGTAGATAGCAATGGCAATGACTACTGCCCAAATCAGAATTAGAACAAATGGTCTTAAAATATCGAAACACCACATTATTAGTAATGCTAAAACACCAAGACGAATGATAATGTCAACTATTTTTTCAAAGTTATAATTCGAAGAATTAATTTTAGAGGATTCCATTTGCATCAAAAATTTAAATTTATAGTGATGTAAATATAAATAAAATGCTATTAATAATAAAACTCAATCTTCTATATTTGCTCTACAAAATTTACTCGTATGGAAGAATGTATCTCGGTATTTGATATGTTAAAAATTGGTGTTGGACCATCTAGTTCTCACACTCTAGGACCTTGGCGAGCTGCCGAACGTTTTCTTGGAGAATTGCGAAACGAAAACCTGCTACATTCCATAACTAGGATAAAAGTAGATTTATACGGTTCACTTTCCTTGACAGGAAAAGGTCACGCCACTGATTTAGCCATTATGCTTGGGCTAAGCGGTCAAGATCCTGAGTATATCCCTATTGAAAATATATCCAAAATTGTGAAATCTATACAAGACAGCAATGAAATAATCCTGGGAAATGAAACAACAATTCCCTTCCATTTTTTGAAAGATATTGTTTTCAATAAAAAATTTCTTCCTTTTCACGCCAATGGATTAACTTTTACAGCTCAAACATCGGATGGTCGAGAACATATTTCAACTTATTATTCCATTGGTGGTGGATTTGTCGTGGTGGAAGAACGCGTCAATGCTAAAAAGAAACTCCAAATAAAATGTGCTTTTCCGTTTCCGATTAAAAATGCTGATGAATTGTTGAATTATACTATTCAAGAAAACAAAAGTATTTCGGATATTGTATATGAAAACGAAAAATCAATGCGTACCGAAGCCGAAATTCATAACGAATTAATACGGATTTGGAAAACAATGCTCGAATGTATGTACATTGGTTGCCATTCCGAAGGGATTCTTCCAGGTGGTTTGAACGTTCGCCGTCGAGCATTTGATATGCACCAACACCTTATTGGCTTGGCCAATTATGATTCACCGCAATCCTGGTTGGAACAAATTAGGTTAACTGAAGTGAAATTTCGCCAAATCCTGAAATGGGTTTCGTGTTTTGCCTTATCTGTCAACGAAGTCAATGCGGCGCTAGGTCGCGTTGTTACTGCTCCAACTAACGGAAGTGCTGGCGTAATTCCAGCCGTTCTAATGTATTATTTAGTCATAGAAAATCACAAAGCAGGAGAAAAGGAAATCAAACAATTCTTGATGGTAGCAGGAGAAATTGGCAGTATTTTCAAAAAAGGTTCGACAATTTCAGCAGCAATGGGTGGCTGCCAAGCTGAAATTGGCGTTTCATCGGCAATGGCTGCGGCCGCTTTATGCGAATTAATGGGCGGAACTCCAGCACAGGTTTTGATGGCGGCAGAAATCGCTATGGAACATCATTTGGGGTTGACCTGCGACCCTATTGGTGGTTTGGTTCAAATTCCTTGTATCGAAAGAAATACGATGGGAGCAATTAAAGCCATAAATGCCGCCGAATTAGCCTTAGAAACCGACCCAAAAAACGCAAAAGTCCCATTGGACAAAGTCATTGACACAATGTGGCAAACTGCCAAAGATATGAACAACAAATACAAGGAGACTTCTGAAGGTGGATTAGCAGTTGCTGTTAATATGGCGGATTGTTAATTAAAAAAAAAGCCATTAGCTTATTTTTTTAAAATACAATTTCATTTCTACCATTTTAATGCTGTCCTTTGCAATCTTAAAATAAAACCAGAATGAAGCCGACGGCTCCTGATGAAAATCCAATAAAAAAAAGCATACTTGACAAAACCATCACCACTCGTGAGGTAATTTTTATGTTTTTCGTTGTTCTATGTTTGTCCCCTTTAATTTCTCCGCCAATCGCGTTATTAATGGGATTGATAATCGCTCAATTTATTGGCCACCCCTATTTGAATTTAAACCACAAAGCAACCCATATTTTATTGCAAGTTTCAGTCGTGGGTCTAGGTTTTGGGATGAATGTAAACAATGCTTTAAAAGCTGGGGCAGAAGGTTTTATGTTAACGATAGTTTCAATTATTGGAACCATCTTAATTGGGATTTTCTTAGGCAAACTATTAAAAATTGAAGAGAAAATTTCGTTCCTGATTGCCACAGGAACCGCTATTTGTGGCGGAAGTGCCATTGCTGCGATTTCACCCGTTATCAAAGCCAATGAAAAACAAATTTCAGTTGCCTTGGGAACAATTTTCATCCTGAATTCGGTGGCTCTAGTTATTTTTCCATACATAGGCCATTATCTGAATCTATCCGAAACGCAATTTGGTTTGTGGTGCGCCATCGCTATTCACGATACGAGTTCTGTGGTTGGAGCGGCTGGAAAATACGGAGCTCACGCCCTTGAAGTGGCCACAACCGTAAAATTAGCCAGGGCTTTATGGATAATTCCTATCGCACTTCTATCGACTTTCATTTTCAAAAATAAAGATACTAAAATCAAAATTCCTTATTTCATAGGACTGTTTATTTTGGCTATGATTGCCAATACTTACATTTCTTTTATACACGATTTTAGTCATTATATCACTAGATTTGCCAAGGCAACTTTGACTTTGACGCTGTTTCTTATTGGCTGCGGATTGTCAAGAAAAGTATTGGTATCTGTA
>CALPPA020000121.1 GCA_943325355.2 Klebsiella pneumoniae
AAATCCATTTGGACATATTCTTTTTGTAAAACGAGGCTTGATACAAATTTTTGCGCTGTTGACCCATAAAAGATATCGAGGTTTTAATAGTTTACAAATAGAAGGTTCGGAAATCATCAAGTCATTGCCAGATACAAACGTTCTTTTTATATCCAATCACCAAACTTATTTTGCTGATGTTGTGGCAATGTTTCACGTTTTTAATGCCAGTTTAAGTGGTCGTGAGGATTCCATAAAAAACATTGGATACATTTGGAAACCCAAGATGAACATTTATTATGTAGCTGCCAAAGAAACGATGCAAGCGGGTATACTGCCGAGGATTATGTCCTATGTTGGTGCCATTACTGTAGAGAGGACTTGGCGCGCAAAAGGCAAAGACGTTACAGAAAAACGCGATGTGAACCCTAACGATACTGAAAATATTAAAATCGCTTTGGCAGATGGTTGGGTAATTACTTTTCCTCAAGGAACAACAAAATCTTTCAAACCAGTACGAAAAGGAACAGCACACATAATCAAACAGCACCAGCCAATTGTAGTTCCAATTGTTATTGATGGCTTTCGTCGTTCCTTTGACAAAAAAGGATTACGAATGAAAAAGAAAGGTATTTTACAATCCTTTATCATCAAACCTCCATTAGATATTGATTATGACAACGATAGCATCGACGAGATTGTTGAGAAAGTAGAATATGCTATAGAGCAGCACCAATCGTTTCTAAAAGTAATTCCTGCCGAAGAAATTGAAGCTCAGGAAGAACTTAATAAATTGAGACGTTGGGAATATTAGACTATTTTTCTAGTTTACGATTTTAAACAATAATTGTCCAAAAAAATATCCAATAACAAAAAGTACAACCACACTAATGATTAGTACAAAGGGTTTTTTTAAAACTAATTTTGTCCGTTTCAATGGATTTTGAGTTGTCATAATCTATGTTTTAAATTTTATAAATCAATTTTCTTCAGTTCTTCAAAGTTTTTATGCAACCGTTTAAGTAATATTCCATAAAGCAATTTATAGAAAAGCCAAAATAGAAATGTAAAAAAGGCAGTTACTAAAACTAAAATTAATATCGAAATTAATGCGATCCCTACTGGCATTTCGGGATGAAGGTCTCCATTTTTTATAGCAGTATCTATATATCCTCTATATACACCATAGCCTCCTAGAGTAACAATCAAAACAGAAAATGATACTAAATTAAAAGCAATATACTGCTTAACTACTTTTCTTGTTTTTAGTATATTAGATAGTAATTGTTTTGCATTATCCTGTACTGATATTTTTCGATACATCGTATAAAATTTATAGATAAAGAAAAGTACAACTGCATACATAATTACCGAAGCAGCCATATAATAGTCGTAAACACCAATCTTTTTTAATTCCAGAATACTTTGCTCGTCATATTTTGTATAGGAAAGTATCAATCCTAAGAATAGCCCTAAACCAAGCTCAAATAGGCTAATCATAAATATCCACTTCACAATCGAAGACGATTTCTGGTGAATCATTTTGTAGATTTCTACTTCAGAAATCTGTTCAAAGGCAGTATTTTTCTGCCAATCTTTTTTCAATAAATCCAGCTCTTCCATACTCATTACGGATTTAATATTTTTTTCAATTTTCCTTTAATTCTATTCATTTTTACTCTTGCATTTACTTCACTAATTCCTAAAGTTTCCGATATTTCACCATTATCCTTGTCCTCAAGATACATAAAATCGAGTGCTTTTTCAATGTCATTCAGTTGATAAACCGCTTGATACATAAGCTTAAGTCGTTCTTCATCATCATAATTATAATCCTCTTGGCTTATATAAAACTGATGATTTTCATAGTCAACAGTTTTTACAGTTCTAATACTTTTTCGGTACAACGTAATCGCCGTATTCAAAGCGACGCGATACGCCCAAGTCGAAAATTTACTGTCGCCTCGAAATTTAGGGAACGCTTTCCATAACTGGATTGTAATCTCCTGAAACAAATCCTTATGTGCATCCTCACCATTCGTGTATAACCTACATATTTTGTGGATTATATTTTGATTGGACTTCAATTGCTGCACAAATGATTGTTCTAAATCGTTGCTCATATCTTTGTTAGTGGGGAAAAAATTGATTTTGTTACAAATTAAGTGATTTTAATTGGGAGCACAAAAAATCTGCAATTTAATCGTCAGTTGTCCCGCTGTCATTCCAATCTTTCATTGCGAGGAACGAAGCAATCTTTGAGTCGCAATAACAGGATTTTCCCTCCCATCGGGGCTATTCTACAACTTTTATTTTTCTAATAAACTACCCCGAAAAGCTTTATAACTAAACTTCGTATATTTGTAAATCAATACAAAAAAATGAACATTCCACAATCAGAAAATCCAAGAATAATAATCATCGGCGGAGGCTTTGCAGGAATAGCATTGGCTAAACAACTGCGAAACAAAAGTGTACAAGTTGTTCTATTAGACAAACACAATTACCACACTTTCCAACCTTTATTGTATCAAGTTGCTACAGGCGGACTCGAAGCTGGCTCTATAGCTTATCCCATCCGGAAAGTAATTCAAGAATATGATGATTTCTATTTCCGACTCACTAACGTTAAGGAAATTGATACCGAAAACAAAAAAGTCATCACCGAAATTGGAGATTTAAGTTATGATTATCTCGTGATTGCCACCGGTTCTAAAACCAATTATTTTGGCAATAAAGAAATCGAGCGTAACTCGATGGCGATGAAAACCATTCCGCAATCACTCAATATTCGTAGCCTGATTCTCGAGAATTTCGAACAAGCCGTTCTCACTAAAGATAGTGCCGATCAAAACTGTCTCATCAATTTTGTACTCGTTGGTGGCGGTCCAACAGGAGTAGAGCTTGCCGGAGCTCTAGCCGAAATGAAAAAAGAAATCCTGCAAAAAGATTATCCCGATCTAGATATCACTAAAATGGAAATCAATCTCGTTCAAGGAGGTGATAGAATCTTAGATTCTATGAGTGAAAAATCTTCAGTAGAAGCGGAGAAATTTCTAGTAAATCTTGGAGTTAAAATCTGGAAAAACGTCCGCGTTACAAATTATAACGGTCGCACCATAACCACCAACTCCGATCTGACCTTCGAGACTTCGACCGTAATTTGGACAGCAGGAGTCAAAGGTGCAGTTGTTGCTGGACTTGACGCTAAATCCTTAGTCGAAAACGTAAAACGCATCCTAGTAAATCAATTCAATCAAGTCATAGGTTACGATACTATTTTTGCCGTTGGTGATATTGCACAAATGGAACTAGAAGATTATCCCCGTGGTCATCCTATGATGGCGCAACCCGCCTTGCAGCAAGGTAAATTATTGGGCGAAAACTTGGCGAGATTATTAAAACGCCAACCAATGGAAGGGTTCAAGTATAATGACAAAGGCGCAATGGCAACCATAGGTCGCAACAAAGCGGTAGTCGATTTACCGAACTACCATTTTAGTGGCGTTTTCGCATGGTTTGTCTGGATGTTTGTGCATTTGTTTTCCCTTATTGGATTCAAAAACAAAGCTGTGGTTTTCCTGAATTGGGTCTACAATTATATCCGTTTTGACCGAGAAGGACGATTGATTATTCGACCGTTCAAGAAGAAAAGTTTTGTGACTTTTACGAGTGATGAGGTATAGATTTCTGTATGAAGATTACGATTTTAGATTTTAGATTTCAGATCTGAAATCTAAAATCGTTAATCAAAAATCCAAAATCACAAATCCTTTCCCTTATAATAACCAACCATCAAATTCACAAACTTACTATAACTTTCCATTCCGTCTTTTTGATTGTTAGATTTCAAGAAATTATCATAAAAAATATGGAATCCCTTGTCAATAAAAGTGTCATATTGTCTCCAGAAATCTTCACTTTCCTGATAGTTTTTCAAAATTCCGGGATGAACGGTTTTTAATAATTGGTCTAAAATTTTCTCGTCGCGAGCGTACCAATTAGCCAAACAATACCGCAAAGCAGTACTATAACCTGAATATTGAAAGTATAGATTTTCATTATTTATAGAAGCTAAAAATCCAATAAAATTACATTCGCTTTCACTGGCAAAACCCATTTGGTGAGCCATTTCGTGGCAAGAGGTCGTTGGAGAATTGTACATTGGCATCAAATAATTCACTTGCGCTTCGTTGGTAAACGGATTCAAATAACCGCCAAAACCCATATACGTCAACGGCAAACTAAATAGCGATTTCTTGATGCTGGGATTTGTGTATTCAAAGAAAGGATATTGGTTATAAAGTATTTTATATCCATTTAAATTCATTGCAAAAACCTGTTCTTGAGAGTAAGGAAAAATCACTTTTAGGCTATCATTTTTAGTGATTTGCCTTTGAATTTCGTTGGTTTTGGCAATCAGCTTTTTGGTGAAAGTCAATAAATCGGCATCCGTGTAATCCCTTTCGATTTTCATTTTTTCAAATAGCGGTTGGCGGTAATAATTCATCGCCCACAAAAAATGAAATAGAAAATACGCCACCGAAAGGACACTTAAAACCTTTAAGACATTATTTTTCCATTCTAGCCTCCATTTTTTTCTCGCATTCCAAATCGATTTCAAAAGGTATACAATAACGATTCCGTAGATAATATCCCCAACAGAAAACGGAATTTTACCCAATGTTACGCGAGAAATTTTCGAAATGCAGCCATACAAACCATTGCTGTAAAATCGTTCCACAAACTCCGGAAAAAAGGCAATTGTTTTGAGAAACAAAATTTGAATTAGGAAAAATAAAGGAAGAATATATTTGCGTTGCATTAATAATGAATTTGTGTAAAATTAGCATAAAATAAATGACTTTTAAAATACATTATTCTAACTTTGAACTTTCGAATTTTAAACTATAATTAAAAAATAAATATATAATGAGCCAAGAAATAAGAAATCTGGAACCAAAAGCACTATGGAACAAATTTGCCGATTTAAACGCTGTTCCCCGTCCTTCCAAAAAAGAAGATCGTGTTATCGAGTTTATGAAGAACTTTGGGAATTCATTGGGATTAGAAACTTTTGAAGACGAAATCCGAAACGTAATTATCCGCAAACCTGCCACTGCTGGAATGGAAAACCGCAAAACAGTTGTCCTACAAGGTCACTTGGATATGGTGCATCAAAAAAATTCCGATACCATTTTCGATTTTGACAAACAAGGAATCGATATGTACGTCGATGGTGACTGGGTTCGTGCTCGCGGAACTACACTTGGCGCTGATAACGGTTTGGGAGTGGCAATGATTATGGCAATTTTAGAATCTAAAACAATTAAACATCCAGCAATTGAGGCTTTGTTTACCATCGATGAAGAAACCGGAATGACAGGAGCTTTAAATCTAAAAGGAGGAATTCTGAGAGGTGAAATTCTTTTGAATATGGATACCGAAGAAGATGACGAAATCGACATTGGTTGCGCCGGAGGAATTGATGTTACAGCTACTCGAGACTATCACGAAGAGGAAACTCCTGAAGATTCTGTTGGATATACTATTACAGTTAAAGGACTTAAAGGTGGACATTCCGGAATGGATATTCACAAAGGATTGGGTAATGCCAATAAAATAATGAATCGTTTGTTGTTTGATGCTTTCGAAAATTTTGGTCTTCAAGTTTCTGAAATCAATGGGGGCAGTTTGCGTAACGCCATTCCGAGAGAAAGTGTGGCCACGGTGATTGTTGCCGGAATGTATGACGAAGCCTATATTTTTGATATGCAGGAAATTATCAACGATATCAAAACCGAATATAAAACG
>CALPPA020000122.1 GCA_943325355.2 Klebsiella pneumoniae
TCAAACATTTTATCATTACGGATTTTCCTGACCCTGATTTTCCCATAATGACAAGGTTTTCACCATCAATTAAATTCATATTGAAACCATTCAAAACGTGATTGTTACCATAACTTTTTCGCAAGTTTTTGATTTCAATGATAGATTTAATATTGTTTTCAAAAGAGTTCATTTCTATAAATCATAAAAAATATCGGTTACAAAAACGGCAACAAAATCGATTATAAAAAGGAGCATTGAGGTAAAAACTACGGCAGAATTAGCAGCAAGACCAACACCTGCGGTTCCTTTTTTGCAGTTATACCCTTTAAAACAACCCACTAATCCGATGGCAAAACCAAAGAAGAAAGATTTAATTGTGGCGGGAATTAAATCGCCAAATTCCAAAGCTTCGGCTACTTTATTAAAATATAATAAAAAAGAAACATTTCCTTTTGTGTTTTCTACTAAATACGAACCATATAGTGCAATAATATCTCCAAAAAACACTAGAATAGGGAGCATCAGAGTAGTAGCCAAAATTCTAGTAACAACTAGATATTTGAATGGATTCGTTCCCGATACTTCCATCGCATCGATTTGTTCCGTCACTCTCATAGAGCCCAATTCAGCTCCAATTCCTGAACCTATTCGTCCTGCGCAAATCAAAGCGGTAATGATGGGGCCTATTTCTCGAATAATCGAAATACTTACCATTGATGGCATCCAAGAAACGGCACCAAATTCCTGCAAGGTTGGTCGAGATTGTAATGTAAAAACCAATCCGATAATAAAACCCGTAACCGCTACTAACAGGAGGGAACGGTTTCCCATATTATAGCATTGCCTGATGAATTCTTTGAATTCGAAAGGGCTTTTAAAGACTTCCTTAAAAAAACGACCAGCAAATTGAGAAAGTTCACCAATATCAAGTAAGAAGGACTTTAGGGATTCAATTATTTTAAAATTACTTTCCATCTATGCAAAGAAATTAATTTTTAAGAAAGATACCATCCCCCGAGCAAGGAGAACGGATGTAGTAAATTTACGAATAATTTGCTGATTTTTAGTATTTTAAAACTTTATTTTTTGTGTTTATGTAGTTTTAAGTTTTGCCAGTTCTTCGAATAATTCTTTTTCTTTTTCACTAAGATTTTTTGGGATTTTTATTTGGTATTCGATATATAAATCGCCAAAATGCCCTTCTTTTTTATACACAGGAAAGCCTTTTTCTTTGAGTTTTACTTTGGTGCCGTTTTGAGTTCCTGGCATTACTTTTAGTTTTACTTTTCCGTCAAAAGTATCGATAGTAATTTCGCCACCCAATATAGCAGTGTATAAATCTAAATCTGCGGTAGAATATAGATTATGTTTGTCTAGCTTGAATTTGGTATTATTCGCAATGGTGAAAGTAATGTACAAATCACCTTTTGGACCACCATTAGAACCTTCGGCTCCCATTCCACTAATTTTTATGATTTGACCGTTTTCGACTCCTGCGGGTATGGTAAGTCTTATTTTTTTACCATTGATAGTTAATTCTCGTTTTTGGGTGGTGTAAACGTCTTTTAAATCCAAGTTTAGTTCGACATTGTAATCGCCACCTTTGGACTGTCGGTTTTGTCTTCTACCTCCTGAGGCACGACCTCCAAACATTGATTCAAAGAAATCAGAATAATCGCCACCACCTGAAAATCCTTCAAAACCCCCAAAACCTCCTTGTTGTCCACCACCGCGCGATTGTTGTTGTCTTTGTTTCTCGAATTCCTCGGAATGTTGCCAGTTTTCGCCGTATTGGTCGTATTTCTTTCGATTTTCGGGATGACTCAAAACTTCATTTGCTTCATTGGCCTCTTTGAATTTTTGTTCCGCTACTTTATCATTGGGATTCAAGTCGGGATGGTATTTTCGAGCGAGTTTTCGATAGGCTTTTTTTACCTCGGCTTCTGTAGCACTTTTATCGATTTCCAATACTTTGTAATAGTCTATAAATGCCATTGTTATGTTTTTTTACGAGTTTTATAGCTTGTTAATCCTTTTGTAAAGTGATTTATAATCCAATTCGACAGCATAGGTTTTGCGTCTAAATAAGAGTTCTAATTGCAGTCAAATTTCACTATAAATTTAGTGAATTTTTGTTTATTTGAAGAGCAATTTGTAAGTAATGTTGGTTTAATACAATCTTCTAAACCTTTTATGTGGAATGTAGGTTACCATTATTTCAATAGTTCTGGATGTCCAATACGAAATCCAATTGATGAATTTTGAAGCCAAACCATACTTTAAAGTCAGAGTTTCTGTTGTGATTTGGTCGCATTGAGCGATAATCTCATTGAGATGTATTTCATATTCCTTTGCAAATTGAGCCGAATCGATTGCTACATTCATTTCGATGCTCCCAAATGAACTCAAATTATTTAGGTTGAAAGAACCAATGGTTGTCCAATTAGAATCAATTACAGCAGTTTTTCCGTGTAAAATTGATGATTTCCATTCGAATAATTCGATATTGAACCGCAAAAGCTTTGAATACAAGTGTATGCTCGCTCTTCTTGCTAAAGGAACATCAGATATTCCAGATAAAATTAATTTAATTTTAACTCCTTTTTCACTGGCTTTTTTTAGGGAATTAATCAATTTTTTTCCAGGTAGAAAATAACTGCCTACAATGACAATTTCTTTTTTGGCATTGATGATTTTGTTGGTGTAGGCTTTGAAAATTTCATTTTTTCGTTTTAGCCAATCATTTTGAAGTACAGAAATGCTATTTACTTCCCCTTTATCAAAAATTGAGGTGATTTTTTTTCTTCGGATAATTCTATTCTTGAAATAGATATCTCTGCATAATTCTTGTAATGATTTTGCAATATTTTCATCATTGATTTCTATTGCATAATCAAGCCATGGGTCTAGTTTCTCAGTTCTGTTGTATTTATCTGCAATATTAATTCCGCCAATTAACGTTGTTTTGGCATCTAAAACAACAATTTTATGATGCAATCTTCTACCAATGTAAAGTGAATTTGCAGAGAAAAAAGGGGAGAAGACTCTAATGTCAATCCCTTCTTTTTTGAGTTCGTTGATAATTTCTGTTGGAAAGGATAAAGAACCAAAACCATCAATCAGAATGTGTATTTTGACTTTTCTTGAAGCAGCTTCTTTCAAAGCTGAAATAATTTTTTTGCCTGTTACATCATAATCAAAAATATAGGTTTGGATGTGAATTTCGGATTTCGATTCTAAAATAAGCCGTTCTAGACGATTAAAATAGTCATCGCCGCTATGGACTAGCGCTACATTTTTTGTTGTTGATAATGTAGTTTTGTTATTATACATAAATCTTTTTTGTTTTAACCTCATTCACCAAAATAAACTCCAATAGGTTTTCCATATCTAAAGTGCCAATGAAGCGGTTGTCTTCGATAACAAGCATTAAAGTTGATTTATGTTTGTAAATTAATTCAAAAACATCCTCCAAAAGGGTATTTGCTTCCAGATAAATTAGATTTTTATCAATAATGGAAGATAGACTTGCTTCTTCCTCTTTTTTAGAAAGACCTTCTATGATTTGATCACGGTTGAGTGTCCCTAATAGTATGCCATTTTTTGTTACAAGGAAATACTTGTTTTGACTGTCAAGCATCAATTTTACTGCTGTATCCAATGTTTCATTACAATCTATAGTTGGGTTTTGTTTCATTAAGATATCCCTGACTTTATAGCCTTTGAGCAAATATTTTGACTCTGCATAGTTCGTTTCGATTTGGGCAGCCATTATGACAAATATACCAATAAAAATCAAAAAAGGATTATGTGAAAAGCCTAAAACGATGAAACCAATAGCTACTATTTGTCCAATGCGTGCCGCGATTTTAGTTGCAACATTTCTTTTTAATTTATACGATAAAATCGCTCTCAACATTCGTCCGCCATCCATTGGAAAAGCAGGAATTAAATTGAATAATGCCAATACTATGTTTACCAAAAAGAAATTCAGTAAAAAGTTATTCCCATTGATGCCACCTGATAATTGGGCAATCATTTCCTCTGAATTATTGGGATAGTAGATAAAAAGGGATAGTAGTAATGCCAAAACAATATTTACCATTGGTCCGGCAAAAGCAACCATTAATTCTTCTGAAGGTTTTTCAGGAAGTTTTTCTAAACTGGCAATTCCGCCAATGGGCAAAAGAGTTATATTATAGGTTTTTATATTGAATTTTTTGGCAGTTATGGCATGGCCCAATTCATGTAACAGAACTGTTGCAAAGACACTTAGAATAAATAATACAGACCAAGCTATTTGAACTATATTTTGACCTGCTTTGTAGTTAATGTAAACAATATAAATGATCAGAAGAGAGAATGTCCAATGAAGAAACACATCTATCCCAGCTATGTTTCCGAGTTTAAATGATCCTTTCATTTTTTCTGAATTTTAAAGTGATTATTCCTGATTTTGCCTAAAATAAACGACGATTTTCAAACTTATCTTGTATATAAAGTTAATAATAAAATATTAATTATTAAGGCTTTAAGTTTTTTACTTTCATAAGGATAGTTGTTTTTTTTGATTCAAAATAATACTGATAAAAAACGCCAATAAAAATATAATTAGGGTTGTTGTATCAACCCAATTTTCCGTAAGATTGACTCCAACTATTTTTAGAACCAGAAAATGGATATAAGAATTACTTTCATCCTTGTAGTCTAAAAGTTGACGCACTTTCCAATGCCAATCCGTAAACGGACAATAGCCAATGCCATACCAAATTCCCAAAACAAACCACGAAAAAGCGGTAACCGATAAAGAAATTAAATTGGCAAACCGCCATTTTGGAATTATCCAACCAAAAACATTAAACAGGATCAGAGCACTATGAAAGAGAATGAAGAAATAATCGATACTTTGAAGAATAATTCTGCTCATTTGTTTTTAGTTTTCATTCGAAATATCCATTTTTCAATTTCCACAGCCCAGAATATTACGCTTGAAACTACAATTGTTATCGCCAATTCGTATATGGAAAGTGGTTGTGTTTTAAAAATAGTATTAAAAAAAGGAACGTATATAAGCATCAATTGTAGAATAACAGTTAGAAATAAAGCTCCCAAAAGGGGTTTGTTAGAAAACAATCCAATTTTGAACAGTGATTCCCTCTCAGAACGAATGGCCATTACGTGCCCCATTTGGCTAAAGCATAAAACGGTGAAAGCCATCGTTTGCCAATGTGAATTTTCGTTATTTATTGCCCAATGTTGCATTCCAAGGGTTGTAAGACCCATTAATAGACCCACCCACAAAATGTGTCTTCCCATTCCGTTCGAAAAAATATTTTCCTTTGGATTCCTTGGTGGTCTTTTCATAATTTTGGCTTCAGCAGGTTCTGAGGCTAGCGCTAATCCTGGTAAACCATCGGTGACAAGGTTGATCCAAAGAATATGGATAGCCAAAAGCGGAATGGGCAACAGAAAAAATGGAGCTAAGAAAATAGCCCAAATTTCTCCAGAATTTGATGTCATCGTATATTTGATGAACTTCAAAATGTTGTCAAAAACTTTTCGTCCGTGTTTGACTGCAACAACAATAGTTGCAAAATTATCGTCCAGTAAAATCATATGTGATGCTTCTTTTGAAACTTCGGTGCCGTTGATTCCCATTGCAATGCCAATATCCGCATTCTTAAGTGCTGGAGCATCGTTCACGCCGTCGCCAGTCATAGCAACTATCTGGCCTCGATCGTGCAAAGCATTGACGATTTTTAGTTTTTGCTCTGGATTTACGCGGGCATAAACGCGAACTCTTTCGACAA
>CALPPA020000123.1 GCA_943325355.2 Klebsiella pneumoniae
AGGTTGCTGTTCCTTTTTGTTGTAATTCTTTGATTGTTGAATGTTCCACTTTCATCACGTTTTGAGATTGAATTTTATTGAAAGCTGTAGAAACAATTATTTCGTCAATTTGGAATTCAGTTTCGTCAAGAACAATATCTTGAGTGGATTCTTTTTGTTGAAGAGTTATGGTTTTATTTTGGGTTGCAAATCCAATATATGCAAACGTCAGTTTTATTTTTCCGTTGGGTAAATTGGATAAGGTATAGTTCCCGTTTCCATCTGTCGAGGTTCCCTTGTGTAATTCTGGAGCATAAATCGAAACACCAACTAGAGGTTGTTTTTTGGCATCGGTTACTATTCCAGAAATGGTGTTTTGTGCCTGAAGCACAGCCGAAAACCCTATAATTAGGGCAATTATAATTTTTTTCATTTGAAATGTTTTATTGTTGAAAATTTAAGTGTAGACTTTTCAGGTTTTGAAAACCTGTCAAATCTCTATATTTAAACAATAAAACTTGGGGGAGCACGAAGCGCAAAAAGGCTTCCTTTAAAGAATTGGGTAATTTCACTAGAATTGAATAAAGAATATTCCGAAGGAATAATTATTTTTTTGAATTCAAAATGAGAAATATCTGCCGAAATAAAATTGCTTACTGTAAAATTACAAACAAAGCAATTGTCATAATTATGGTGTTGATGCGTAATTTCTTGACTGGAAATGTATTTATGGGAACATTTTTTTTCAGAAAGTTGTTTTGCTATATGTTCATAGCTATGCACATATTGAAACAGCATTGCGAACAATACTGCAAACACCAAGAAATAATTTAGTATGACAAACTTCTTTTTCATCCGATGCAAATATAGAAATAGCAAAGAAAAATCCGATTAACTTTAACATTATTTAAAGTCAATCGGATTTTATTATATATAAAATGTTTTTATACCAGATTATTCGCCACTAAATATTCAGCTATTTGAATCGTGTTTGTTGCAGCGCCTTTTCTCAAGTTGTCAGCCACAATCCACATATTTATGGTGTTTGCTTGACTTTCGTCACGTCGAATTCTTCCAACAAAAACATCGTTTTTGCCTTCGGCATATCTTGGCATTGGATAGGTAAAAGTGTCTAAATTGTCCTGAACGACAATGCCGTCAGTATGATGAAGAATGTTTCTTACTTCGGCAACATCAAAATCGTTTGTAAATTCCACATTCACTGCTTCGCTGTGACCACCAACAACTGGAACACGAACTGCTGTAGCTGTAACTTTGATAGAGTCATCGCTTAATATTTTTTTGGTTTCTTTAACCAATTTCATTTCCTCTTTGGTATAGCCATTATCTTCAAAACTATCGCATTGTGGAATGCAGTTTCTATTGATTTTATATTTATAAACCATATCGCCTTCGATTCCTGCAACTTCATTTTCGAATTGCTGAACAGCTTTCACCCCTGTTCCAGTGATGGATTGGTAAGTAGAAACTACCACGCGTTTGATATTGTACTTTTTATGCAAAGGCGCTAAGGCCAAAACCATTTGAATGGTTGAACAGTTTGGATTTGCAATGATTTTATCATCCTTAGTTAACTCACTTGCGTTGATCTCGGGAACTATTAATTTTTTAGTTGGATCCATTCTCCAAGCTGATGAGTTGTCGATTACGGTTGTTCCTGCTGCAGCAAATTTAGGAGCCCAATCTAATGAAGTTTGTCCTCCTGCTGAAAAAACAGCAATTTCGGGTTTCATATCGACTGCTGTTTGTAATCCAACAACAGTATGCTTTTGCCCTTTGAATTCAATAATTTTACCCACTGACCTTTCAGAGGCTACCAAAATTAATTCGGTGTAAGGAAAATTTCTTTCTTCTAATACTTTTAACATTATTTCGCCAACCATTCCTGTGGCTCCAACAACTGCAAGTTTCATATTTTATAATTTAATTTTTTAATACTAATTTCGAAGTACAAAAGTAAGCAATAAGCTATTTAAAACAAGTGCGTTCACAAAAAATAACAAAATGTTATAAATATAACAAACAAAAAGAACCACGCCGTTTAGCGTGGTTTAGTTAGAATATATAATGTAGCGGAAATTGAAACTTTATGAAATACCGATATAGTTTGAAAATAGTTCAATTTTTATTGGACTATTTTGACCCGAGCGATAGCGAACAGGCGAAGCAAAACATAATCGGTATTATTTTTTTAACAAATCTCTGATTTGTGTAAGTAATTCTTCTTGAGATGGCCCAGTTGGAGCAGCAGGAGCAGCTTCTTCTTTCTTTTTTGCTTTTTCTGCAGCTCTTAGAACTATAAAAACAAACAACGAAATAATTACAAAATTGATGATGGCTTGCACTAGATTTCCGTAGGTAATTACAGCAGCTCCAGCAGTTTTTGCAGCAGCTAAATCAGCATAACTGTTTCCGTCAAGCGTGATGAATTTTGTAGTAAAATCTACCCCACCAGTTATCAAACCTACAATTGGCATAATAATATCATCAACAGCAGAGCCCACAATTTTTCCAAAGGCGCCACCAATCACAACTGCAGTTGCTAAGCTTAATACGTCTCCCTTCATTAAAGAAGCTTTAAAATCACTGAAAAATCCCATAATATATTTTGTTTATTGGTTAATAGATGACTAATATAAAAATAAAATAAATTCCAATTCAATTATTCTCGATAAAAAACACGTTTTACTCTTTGGGAAATGCTGGTAAGAATTTCATAAGGAATGGTTTGCAATTGATTTGCCATAAAAGCAACCGTCGGGCTTTCACCAAAAATAATCACAGCATCACCTTCTTTACAATTGATTTCGGAACAATCCACCATCAACATATCCATACAAATGCTGCCAATAATGGATGCTTTTTGATTATTAATCATTACAAATCCCAAACCATTTCCCCAATGTCTTGAAATTCCATCGGCATAACCAATCGGAATAGTGGCAATTTTTGTCGGTTTATCAGCAATAAAACGCCGCCCGTAACCCACGCTTTCGCCAGCTTGAATAGTTCTAATTTGTGAAATTATAGATTTTAAAGTCCCTACATTTTCCAAATATTTTTGTTCTTCTGTATCATTTGAAACACCGTAAAGTCCAATGCCAAGGCGAACCATATCATATTGCGCTTGAGGAAAATTACTAATACCTGAAGTGTTTAGTAAATGACGAATAGGCTTTATTTGTAATTCAGTCATCAATTTTGACGACAATTTTTCAAATAAAGCAATCTGAAAATATGCAAATTCTTGATATTTTAAATCGTCACTAGTTGCCATATGCGACAAAATACTTTTTACAATAACGAATTTGTTGTCTTTTAAAATCGAAATTAATTCGTCAAGATTTTCATCTTCAAAACCCAAACGATGCATTCCAGTATCGAGTTTGATGTGAATAGGGAAATGTTTCTGTTTTCTCTGCTCTGCAAGTTGCAGGAAAGCGTTCAATCCTTTCAAACTGTATATTTCAGGCTCTAATTTATGCTGGATTATGGATGAAAAACTGGTTATTTCAGGATTTAACACCATTATTGGCAACATAATTCCGGCATTTTTCAGAGAAATTCCTTCATCGGCAAATGCCACCCCTAAATAATCTACTTTGTGATGTTCTAGTAATTTTGCGATTTCAAATCCGCCATTTCCATAACCAAAAGCTTTGACCATTACCATCATCTTGGTGGTGGGTTTTAGTTTTGATTTATAAAAACTCAAGTTGTGGCTAATGGAATTAAGGTTGATTTCTAAAACAGTTTCGTGCGTTTTCTCCTCTAAAGCAGCCACTATTTCTTCAAATTGAAAATGTCTTGCCCCTTTTATCAGAATCGTTTCATTATTAAAATTCAAATAGTTTAAATTCAGAAAAAAGTCGGCCGTATTTTTAAAACTTACACAGTTAGTGAATTTGTGTTTGAATGCCGAAATAGTTTCGCCAATGCCTATAACCCGTTTGATTTTATTAGACGTAATTAATTGGGAAACTTTAGAATATAATTCTTCGTTCGACAAACCGCTTTGAAAAATATCCGAAATAATTACCGTTTTGTTTTGGTATTGCTTTTGACTTTCCAGAAAATCCAATGCTATTTTCAACGATTGAAAATCCGAACTGTAACTATCGTCAATAAGTGTCGTATTGTTGATTCCGTTTTTGACTTTCAAGCGCATTTCAACAGGATACAACCATTCCATTCGGTTTTGAATGGTTTTTATATCGTATTTAAAACTCAATAAAACCATCAAACAAGTAATGGCATTTTCAACCGAAGCTTCGTCTAGAAAAGGAATTTGTATTTCGAAATTATCCCTATTGTAGCGAATTTGCAACATCGTTTTGTCTTCGATTACTTTTTTTACCACATAAACATCCGCAGTTTCGTCGCTGTAACTCCAAGATAAAAGCCCCCTAACCCCGAGAGGGGGAATTGATGATAGAACAATATCAATATCCTTATTTTTTTGATAAATAATTAGTTTTGAATGTTTGAAAAGCTTGAGTTTTTCCTTGATTTTTTTCTCCAAATCTTCAAAACCTTCATCGTGTGCCGAACCAATATTGGTTATGATTCCAATAGTTGGCTTGATGATGACTTCCAATTTTTCCATCTCGTTCATTTTCGAAATTCCCGCTTCAAAAATTCCAAGATTGTGCTTGTCGTTAATAGAAATCACGGATAATGGAACGCCGACTTGTGAATTGTAGCTTTTTGGACTTCGGATGATATTGAAATCAGGACTTAATAGAAAGTTCAACCATTCCTTGACGATTGTTTTTCCGTTGCTTCCCGTCAATCCAATAATAGGAAATTTAAACTGCCTTCGATGATGGGCTGCAAATTGTTGTAAGGCATCCAGTGTGTTTTCGACTACAAAAAAAGTTGCTTTGTCTGATAACCCTTCTGGAATATGGTTGACTACAAAATGTTGTACCCCTTTTTCAATTAAGGACGAAATATAAATATGAGCATCATTGTTGGGTCCTACTAATGCAAAAAAAAGTGTGTTTTTATTGTTTTGTAAAGAACGGCTATCGATAGAAATAGTATCTATTATACCCTTAATGCTATCTCCAAACCTTTTGGCATGAAGAATTTTTTCGATATTGTCGATACTTAAATTCAAAATTTACTCTTGATTTTTGTTAGTTCTATCGGATGCTAATTTATGATCTTCTTCACTCTTCTTCATAGCATAAAAATAAGCGGCGCGACTCAAAGGTTCGTATTCTTCGGTTTCGCCGAGCATAACAAGTTTGTCATTATCGGTTTTTCTAAAACTATAATTTGCCAAATTTCCTGTGCGTGTACAAACAGCGTGTACTTTAGTTACATACTCGGCTGTCGCCATTAAAGCTGGCATTGGTCCAAAAGGATTGCCTTTGAAATCCATATCTAATCCGGCAACGATGACACGAATGCCTTGGTTGGCCAAATCGTTACAAATTTTCACGATTTCATCATCAAAAAACTGCGCTTCATCAATACCAACAACATCACAACCTTGAGCCAAAATCGCAATATTAGCTGCAGCGGGAACTGGAGTGGACCGAATTTCATTAGAATCGTGCGATACGACCATTTCATCATGATAACGGGTGTCGATGGCGGGCTTGAAAATTTCCACTTTTTGTTTGGCAAATTGCGCTCTTTTTAGTCTGCGAATGAGTTCCTCGGTTTTGCCCGAAAACATCGAACCGCAAATAACTTCGATCCAACCAAATTGTTCTTTATGATTTACTGTATTTTCGAGAAACATTTTGTATTTTTCTGCCTTTAAAAAGGAT
>CALPPA020000124.1 GCA_943325355.2 Klebsiella pneumoniae
GTTATGGTATTCCCTACGGCATAAATACCGTTGGCATTCGGATCATTATCAGGTTGAGGAATTGTCGAATAACGAACGACCATATATCCTCCGCCATCAACATCTGATGATGCTGTCCAACTTACAGCAAGACCGCTTACTGCACCACCGGTTGCCGCAACAGGTGCATCACCATCGGCTGCCGAACCGGCATAAATCACAACGTCATCTACATCAAAACCTCCAGTACCGGCGAGAGCAAGTTTGGTACGGAAACCTAAATATGAAGTTGCTGATGTTGTCGACGTTGGGGTAACCACTTGGGTAACTTTAGACCAAGTAGTAGTAGTATTTTTTCCATCACCCAGATAACCACTACCTGTTGGTCCTATACCCACTGGAATATTAGACATATTAACAGCATTTCTTGTATAATACTGAACAACATGAGAGCCTGTTATCGTAGCTTCAGTCATAGGAGATAAAATCTGTCTACCTGCTGAAGTACTATTAACAGTTACAACAGCATATTTACTACCCGTTCTAGGACCTGTAGTCCCTGAACCCGTATTGCTAATAGCCGTAGTTCCAGATGTTCCATAGGTCCAGGTAGAAAAAACTGTACCAGTAACGGTGGCTGGGAGAGTCCCGAGTGCTTGCGCTTCAAAGCCTCCATCCATAACTGGATAGGAGCCGATAACTTGCTGCCCCCAACTTGAGTTGGCGCAACATAGCATTAAACACAGACTTAAAAAAAGCTGCGTTACTACTTTTTGATAAAGTAATTTGTTTTTCATAATAATTGGTTGTTTAAGTTTTTCATAATTTGTTTTAAATTAATTAACATTTTTTTTAATAGTTTAGGTCACAAATTAAGTTAGTATAATCGAATACAACCCGTTGAAAAAGTTTCAATAAATAGGTGATTTTGTTTCAACTTAACTTTATGACTTATTTAAAGATATATAGTTCAACCCCTTAATTAATATGATATGAGGAATTATAAATTGCAAAGATCCATTATGACAACCCTGTATTTCGGGTTTTTATTTTTACAACAACCCTGTATTAAGTATGGGTAAAAACTTAGTGGGGTAATTAACCGATTTGTATTAAAATTAATTATTAAAGTTAAAATTCAAACCAAGGAGTATAAACCTGTAAATAAAAATCTAATGGAACGTGTTACTTTGAGTGAAGCCGAAAAGCGAAATGAAATTATAGTTCTCGACAGCTAACTGACAATAAGATTAATTCATATATCTAAACGGAATTAAATCTTAATCGAATTACTTACAATTATTTAAGTACTTGTATTTTTTTAATTTCAGATATTAGCTGTCCTTCAGATGTAAAACCTTCGATTTGAACTCTAATTTCTTTCTGATTTCCTTTTGGAAACTTAACTTCAAAATTTGGATTATCGTTTATTGTAATCGTTGGAGTCCAATTTAAAGTCCCAAAATAATAAAACTCTTTTTGGGTTTCGAAATAAGAGTTCTTATATTCTATATTTGGTGCAAAACCATTGGTTACAATCAGTGAGCTGTATTTAACCTTGAAAAATTTGTTTTTAACTCCTTTTTTTAGAAAAATTTTTATCATTCCATAACTTCTACTTGAAGTATCTGAAAGTCCTGATTTGTCTATATAGATTTCATCGACATCACTGAGTTCGAGATTGAATAAAAAGTTGAAATCCATTTGTTGAATATCATCTATATAAACAGCTGGAGCATTATCTGAATTACTTGAATAGGAGTTTCTGATATAGGCCTCATTTTCTTCGTTGTCTATACCTGTTCTATAGCCATTTCTGCCTATGAAGTCTAAAACGCTTCCGTGTTGTCCCTCTTGAATTTTGAATCCTTGAGCATTCATACTCATTTCGGTTTTATGTGTAAGAGTCACTTTTTTGAAATTGTTTTGAATTGTAATTTCATTTAATTTAATAACAGAGTTTTCAAGTTTTGGGGCACTAAACGTAAAATTGTCGTTTGTTTTATTTGTGGGTGGACAAATGGAATTTTCAAATGGCAATGTTAAATATAATGGTGTGGTAGAGGAGGAAACCCTTGTTGCCATTTTAGTAGTTACAGATAGGTTTTTTTCGTCCATCATTTGCAGGATGAAAACGGTGGAGTCCCTAGCATAAAAGTTTTCGAACTTAAAGTTGTTTTGTTCATCAATCGTTGTTTCTTCAAAAACGTTGTCTTTTAAAGAAAGAAGAGAGACCTTAAATTTTGAATTTGGTTTAATTACTTTTTCCACTTTACCGCTAATGGTTACTCCTTTATCAAAAGTATAATTCATTTTTGGTGGATTCGATTTAATGTTATTCCAAAGGAATTTACTTCTGTTTTGATTCAACATCAATAACTCCATTTCTTCTTTTCTATTTTTGTTTTCAGGATCATAGTAAGAATAGTTGTTTATTTCAGGGGTTTCTAAGTAGGCATTGAGATAAAAAGTGCCTATAATAGACCTTTTTTGTGCAGCACACTTAGTATCTGCCGGGAGTACACTTACGCTTAGATTGGCTTGAATCACTTCAGTTATTCCGGACAATACAATGCTATCATTAGCAACCGCTTTCGCTTCGAGTGTAGCAATGGGTTTCATTGTGCCATAATTGTAAATTAAACGTTCCGTGATTTCATTCAAGTTTTCATCAAGTAACCGAATGCTGTTTACACCATTTGACAGGTATTTTTTATCAAAATAGACTATTTGATCCGTTTGTTTATCAGCAAACGTTATTTCTTTTAGAATTGCATTTTTATTTTGTTGGATCAAGAGGCTGTACTTTTTATTTTGGTAAAATTCGACCCCTATTTGATTGGTTTTGATGTTAACTAATAGATTTTGTCCATTTAAATTATTTTTATAACTAATTACAATCCCTGTTTTTTGAATTCGGGGTAATGGTTTAACAATCGATAATTTATCCGATTTTATTATTAAGTCATACGTTTCGTTTAGGTCTGGATTGATATAAAAAACACCATTTCCTGATTGGTTGGTGCGAAAATGTGCAATTTCATTTGATTTAGAATCGACTATAATACCATCATTTATTTGTATTCCTCTTTGATTACAATCCGTAATTTTAACCCCAACAGTGTTGATAATGTCACTTATTATAGACCCTCCTTCAGGAAACAGCCTAATTTCGGCGGTTTTCCAATTGGGTTCTTCGGAATCAAAATTATAAGTTTCCTTTTTATCAATAATTTCAATTGTTTGCACGAAAGAATCATCTTCTATAAAATTGTGCATCCAATTGGTAAAAAAATGAAAATAATATTTACCTGCTTTGAATTTATCATCCAAATGAATTCCTCCAGCAAAGGTGCCTTTACTTGCAAAGAGTAATTTTTTTTGAATGATTTGTCTTTGGTCATTATAGACTATCAATTGGATATTAGTTGTGTTTTCAGCTAATATAGTATTGTTTTTACTATTAATATATCCTTTGAAAGCAACATCCTCACTGTTCACATACCTATTTTTATTGAATTGAACATGGATATTTTCTCTATCAAAATGAAAATAATTCTCTAAGTAATTCTCTATTAATTTTTTATTATCGATGGTTTGGGAATTGGATTGAAAAAACAATAAACTGCAAATGATAGTGATAGTTAATTTCATACATGTAAAATTTGATTTTTTAGCGGTCCTATGTGTTATCGCCTTTTATTTATTGGTGTTTATCTCACAATATTTTATTTTTATCGGAGTTCGATGATTATTCAATTGTTTGCAACAAACTCTTTGTTAATGGCGATTTCATACTATGAAATAGTAAAGTTTGTTATTAAAGACTATTTAGTAGTAGAAAAATGATAAATAGTATAGCTTTCAAATTTTTGGCCAGGTTTGAGAATAAGCGTTGGAAATGATTTTTGATTTGGAGAATTATAATCTTGAGTTTCTAGTGCAAAAGATTCCCTGAAATTAAAGGGTTTTCCCATTTTCCCGATATCGGTACCTTTAAAGAAATTGGCACTAAAAAAATGTACCCCCAAATTATTGGTAAAAACCTCTAATTTTCGTCCGCTTTTTGGATCGACTACTGTGGCTGCTAAAACAATTTTAGCACTGTGTTTTTTCTTTAAAACATAACTTTGATCGTATCCGCCAGCTATTTTTAACTGTTCGTTCGCATTATCTAAAATGATGTCTTTACCGATAGGTTTTCCTTTTCTAAAATCAAATGGAGTTCCTTCAACCTTTAGAATTTCTCCTGTTTTAATTTTATCGGGATTTACAGCACAAAAAGAATGAGATGGTATTGTCAATATATGGTCTAAAATAGTGCCATTCCCTTCTCCGGCAAGGTTAAAAAAAGCATGATTGGTTAAGTTTACAATGGTTGATTTATCTGTAGTAGCACTTAATTTCAAAGTCAAATCATTATTTGAAGTTAACGTATAGGTGGCTTCGACTTTTAAATTCCCAGGATAACCCATTTCTCCATCAACAGAATTATAAGACAAAACTATTGAACTTTGTGTAACGGATTTTACCTCCCAAACTTGATTGTGAAATCCCATTAATCCTCCGTGTTGATGATTAGCCCCATTATTTATGGGGAGGGAATACGATTTTCCATCCATTTCAAAGATACCCTTAGCAATTCTTCCAATCACCCTTCCTATAATAGCACCGTGATACACTCCGGTTGCTTTCAAGTAATCGTCAATACTCTTAAATCCCAGAACTACGTCGGCCTTTTGACCGTTTATATCTGGAGCACACAAACTAACAATACGGCCGCCATAATTAGTTATGGCGGCCGTCAGATTTCCGTTTTTCAGAAAAAACAAACCCACTTGTTTACCATTTAGTATCGTATTAAAATCTTTCGGGTACAGTTGAGCAGAATTACTATTTTGCAAATTACTCTGACTAATGACTTTAAAAGAAATGAATACTATAAATAAAAAGGCTAAATGGATTTGTTTTTTCATGGTTATTTCAACTCTATTTTTTCTACATTTTTATAACTATTACCCCGAATCGATTCGAAATTTTTCATCATTTCTTTTAATTTTTTGGGTTGGGCTTTGGCAAGATTATTATTTTGACCTATATCCTTCTTTAAATTATACAATTGAAAATCTTTGTCATTTCCCATTTCAATATTAACTTCTTCTAGAATTGGATCACCTGGATATGGCGGAATCATGATATAATCGCCTTGTCGAAAAGCAGTTTTAGTATTGGCTTCTATCACTAAGTTCTTTCTACCGATATTGCTTTTACCCGTAAAAACATCTAAAAGTTCCTGACTGTCTGTAGTTTTAACATCAATATTGACCAACTTCGCTAAAGATTCCAATAAATCGATTTGGCAAACCAAAGCATCCGAAACTTGAGGCTTAATTTTGCCTTGCCAATAGGTGAAAAACGGTACTCGTGTCCCAGCTTCCAACAGACTGTATTTTCCGCCCCGCAATGGGCCGTTGGGTTTGTGATTGCCCAGCTTTTCAACAGCGTCATCATAATAGCCATCATTCAATACCGGACCATTATCGCTTGAAAACATAATTAATGTATTGTCTAAAACTCCTTCTTCTTTTAAGGTTTTTACAATTTCTCCTACGCAATAATCGGCTTCTAAAATAACATCTCCACGGGGTCCCATGCCTGATTTCCCAACAAATCTAGGGTTAGGAGTACGAGGAACATGGGGCTGATTTAAAGCATAATAGAGGAAAAATGGATTCTCTTTATGGCTTTTTACATAGGTTTGGGCTTTTTCTAAAAAATGATCCGCTAAATCAAC
>CALPPA020000125.1 GCA_943325355.2 Klebsiella pneumoniae
CGATGAAAGCCAAAAAGGAAGGAGTTACACCTCAGGAAGTAATCGATAAATACGATGGAATTATCCGGAAATCGTTCTCGGATTTTGGAATTTCGTTTGACAATTATTCCAGAACTTCGGCTAAAATTCATCACGATACGGCTTCGGAATTTTTTAAAACGCTGTATGACAAAGGTGATTTTATCGAGGAAGTAACCGAGCAATTGTATGATGCGAAAGCAGACCAATTTTTGGCAGACCGTTTTGTTGTTGGAACTTGTCCAAAATGCGGTAACGAAGAAGCGTATGGAGATCAATGCGAAAATTGTGGTTCGACGCTAAACGCAACCGATTTGATTAATCCAAAATCGACTATTACAGGAGAAACTCCAATTATGAAATCGACGAAACACTGGTTTTTGCCTTTGGATCGTTATGAAGATTTCTTGAAAGAATGGATTCTGGTTGGACATAAAAACGACTGGAAACCCAATGTTTACGGACAAGTAAAATCTTGGATTGACGGGGGATTAGAGCCTCGTGCGGTAACCCGTGACCTCGATTGGGGAATTGATGTTCCTGTTGAAGGCGCCGAAGGAAAAAAATTATACGTGTGGTTTGATGCACCAATTGGTTATATTTCTTCTACAAAAGAATGGGCTGCGAGAGAAGGAAAAGATTGGGAGCCTTATTGGAAAGATCAGGATACAAAACTGGTTCATTTCATCGGGAAAGACAATATAGTTTTTCACTGCATCATATTTCCAGCGATGTTGAAAGCCGAAGGAAGTTATATTTTGCCGGATAATGTTCCTGCAAACGAGTTCTTGAACTTGGAAGGAAATAAATTATCGACCTCTAAAAACTGGGCGGTTTGGTTACACGAATATTTGGAAGAATTTCCGAATCAGCAAGATGTTTTGCGGTATGCTTTGACATCGAATGCACCGGAAACGAAGGATAATGATTTTACCTGGAAAGATTTTCAGGCAAGAAATAACAATGAATTGGTTGCGATTTTTGGAAACTTTATTAATCGTGTGGTGGTTTTGACCAATAAATATTACGAAGGATTTGTACCAAGTCCAAACGAATTTTCGGAAGTGGATGAAGTGACTTTAGCCGAATTGAAAGCGTATCCAGCAGTGATTTCGAGTTCGATTGAAAGATATAGATTCCGTGAAGCATTAAGCGAATTAATGAATGTTGCCCGATTGGGAAATAAATATCTTGCCGATGAAGAGCCTTGGAAAACGATAAAAACAGATCCAGCTCGTGTACAAACCCAAATGTATGTGGCTTTGCAAATTACAGCTGCTTTACGTATTTTGTGTGAACCGTTCTTGCCTTTTACAGCTTGCAAATTATCCGGTATTTTGAAAACAGATTTAAAATTAACTTGGAATGATGTTACAACAAATTCCGATTTGATTCCTGCCGGACACCAAATTGGCGAAGCTGAATTGCTTTTTTCCAAAATTGAAGACGAAGAAATCCAAAAACAAATAGATAAATTGGAAGCTACAAAGACCGCTAATTTAGCGGAAAACAAAGTGGTTGAACCACAGAAAGAAACCATTCAGTATGATGATTTTGCCAAAATGGATTTGCGTGTAGGTACAATCATCGAAGCTGAAAAAATGCCAAAAGCCAACAAATTGTTGATTTTGAAAATCGATACCGGAATTGACGTTCGCACTATCGTTTCGGGAATTGCCGAGAGTTTTAAACCAGAAGAAATCATTGGGAAACGCGTGACTGTCTTGGTTAATTTAGCTCCAAGAAATCTTCGTGGGGTAGAAAGTCAAGGAATGATTTTGATGGCTAACAACGCTGAAGGAAAATTGGTTTTTGTAAATCCTGATGCGGATGGTGTTGCGAATGGAGAAACGATAAATTAAAAAAATGAAATTAAAAGTAATTGCTTTCGACGCTGACGACACCTTATTTGTAAACGAACCTTATTTTCAGGAAACGGAACATAAATTCTGTGGCTTAATGGAAGATTATTTGTCGCACCAAGGAATTTCTCAGGAACTTTTTAAGGTCGAAATTGATAATTTAAAAATATACGGATATGGAATCAAGGCTTACATTCTTTCTATGATTGAAGCTGCGATGAAAATTTCGAACAATACAATTCCTGTTGAGGTCATTGAAAAAATTATCGCATACGGAAAAGAATTACTTGAGAAACCTATTGAATTATTAGACGGTGTCGAAGAAACCTTAGACGCTTTGCACGGAAAATATAAATTAGTTGTTGCCACTAAAGGCGATTTATTAGACCAGCGCAGAAAATTACACGATTCTGGTTTAGGGCATTATTTTCACCATATCGAGGTGATGTCAGACAAACAAGAAAAAGATTATTCGGATTTATTGAACCGTTTGGAAATTCAACCAAAGGAGTTTTTTATGATTGGCAACTCACTGAAATCTGATGTTTTGCCTGTTTTAGCTATTGGCGGACACGCCGTACACATTCCGTTTCATACCACTTGGGCTCACGAAAGAATTGATTATAAAGTAGAGCACGAAAATTTCTATACTTTCGAAAAAATGACCGATGTGTTGAAAAGATTACAATAATGAAAACCCTTTTAGATATAGAAAACTGGAACCGAAAAGAACACTTCTTATTCTTTAAACAGATGGAAGAACCATTTTTTGGGATTACGACTACTGTAGATTGTACAAAAGGATATCAAACTGCAAAACAATTGGGAACTTCCTTTTTTGTATATTATTTGCACAAAACCATCGTAGCGGTCAATACAATTGAGCCGTTTCGATATAGAATAATTGACGAGGCAGTTTACATTTATGATACTATAGATGTGTCAGCGACAATTATGAGGACCGACAATACGTTTGGGTTTTCTTTGATACAATATTCCCCAGATTTTGATGTTTTTGCTACGAATGCATTAAAAGAAATCGAAAGAATACAAACTACAAAGGGACTTTTCACCAGAGAATTTCCTCTTGATAATTTAATTCATTTTTCGGCGGTTCCTTGGGTCAATTTCACTTCACTTTCTCACGCTAGAAGTTACACTTTTCCGGATAGTTGTCCTAAAATTTCTTTTGGAAAGATGATGATTGATGCAGCAGGCAAAAGAACTATGTCTATGTCTGTTCACGTCCATCACGGATTAATGGATGGCTTTCAGGTAGGACAATTTGTAGATTACTTTCAGGATTTGATGAATTCGTAAAGAGCATTGATTTGGATTCCTTATCCCATTTGTGTTCAAAAATTGAGCTATTTCAGATGCTATCAGTCCCCTTTTTAAAGTAATTCCACAAAGCAAAAACTTTTCTTAAAGCATCAGTTGCATTGAATTTTTTTAATTAAATTTGCTAAAAACTACTTAATTATGTTATCAAAAAATATCGAAATCGCTTTAAACAAACAAGTTCGAATCGAAGCAGAATCTTCTCAAACTTATTTATCAATGGCATGTTGGGCAGAAGTCAATGGACTAGAAGGAATTGCTACATTTATGTATGCTCAGTCTGACGAAGAACGTCAGCATATGCTTAAGTTAATAAAATATGTAAACGAACGCGGAGGACATACTAAAATTACAGATTTAAATGAGCCAAAAACATCGTACGAAACATTTAAAGGAATGTTTGAAGCCCTATATAAACATGAGCTTTTTGTTTCGAATTCCATTAATGAATTGGTTCACATCACCTTTGATGAAAAGGATTATGCAACGCATAACTTCCTACAATGGTATGTTGCCGAACAAATCGAGGAAGAAGCAACTGCCAAAAACATTTTAGATAAAATCAATTTGATTGGAGACGATAAAGGTGGCTTGTACTTGTTTGACAGAGATATTCAACAAATTGCAATAGCTGCGAGTGCGTCCGCTCCAAAATAATTGTTATCGCAGAAAACAATAAATAATTCTCTAAAACTTATTTTTCTCTGAGTTGTTTTTTTGCTAAACAAACGTTGTTCATTTAGAATAGATAAAAATAACATATGTTTTTACAGATAAAATTCTTTACAAAGTGAGCAAGAAAGAAAAAGAAAAAGTTAAAAAGAAGTTTAAGCAAAAAGAAGTTCTTGACAAAATCAAGAAAGCAAAAAAATTGAAGTCTAGCTGTTGCGATAAATTCAAAAAAGGAGAAAAAAAACGTTGTGATAATTGTCCAAAGTTTGATTTAAATAAAAAAGTCTCTTAATTAAAAACACAAATGCCCTCCGATTGAGAGGGCATTTTTTTATAATAAATTCTATTAAACTATTTCCCTAGAAGCAAAACTTCATTTGCAACCACCTCTGTGATGTATCGTTTTTCACCATTTTTATCATCATAACTTCTGTGGGTAAGTTTGCCTTCGATGGCAATTTCTTTTCCTTTGGTTACGAATTTTTCAATAATTTCAGCAGTTTTTCCCCAGGCAACCACTTTGTGCCACTCCGTTTGTTCTACTTTTTCTCCTTTGTCATTTTTATAACTATCGTTTGTGGCGATGGTTAAATTGGCGACTTTTTTTCCTCCATCAAAATTTTTGATTTCTGGATCATTACCTACGTTTCCGATTAACTGTACTGTGTTTTTCATTGCATTCATGGCGTGTAAAATTTAAATTGTTTATATATGTTTTGTTGAATGACTCGTTCAAATCAACAGGGCAAAGATGCGACGGTGCTAAAATTTTATTCGGTATATAACTATTTACTTTCGGTTGTAACTATTTGTAACCGTTTGTAAATGGAAATTATTTACTATATTTGATTGATTTATAAAGAATTAATTCCTTTCTGGTGCAGCATCCATTTTTAAATTAAATTCATAAAAATAAGATGATAAATAAAATACTGAATTTTACCGACCTTCATTTTGGAGAAGAAGACAAACAAAAAGTTCTAGAAAATGTAAAATCTAATATTTCCTTTCGAGGTTCTAATCTTTGGGTTTTAGCTTGTGCCATTGTAATTGCCTCTATTGGTTTGAATGTCAATTCAACTGCTGTCATCATCGGTGCAATGCTTATTTCTCCATTAATGGGCCCAATCATTGGCGCTGGCTTTGGACTCGGAATGTACGATTCTGAATTGGTAAAAAAAGCATTAAAAAACCTTCTGATAGCCACAATCGTTAGTTTGGCAGTTTCAACTACTTACTTTTATTTGAGTCCTTTCAAAGAAACCCAATCGGAATTATTGGCGAGAACTTCACCCAATATCTATGATTTATTGATTGCCTTTTTTGGGGGACTAGTAGGTGTTATTGCTATAACAAGAGTCGAAAAAGGAAATCCAATTCCTGGAGTTGCCATCGCTACAGCATTAATGCCTCCGTTGTGTACCGCAGGTTATGGATTGGCTATTGGCAACTATAAATTCTTTTTGGGCGCGTTGTTTTTATATACCATAAACTGTGTTTTTATCTGCATTTCGACCTTTCTAATTGTGAAATATTTGAAATATCCCGCCGTAAAACAAGTCAACGCAATACGTCAAAAACAAATAAAATATGGAATAACTACCTTGACATTGGTAATGATGATTCCAAGCGTATTCTTTGCTTATAAACTTTTCGATGAAAAAAAACACAATCAAAAAGTGAATGAATTTATTGAAAATGAATTTACAAATAAAGGTTATACTATTCTGTATAAAAAGATAAATCTAAAAACTAATCCCAAAAAAATTGACCTTGCTTTTTTGAGAAAAAAATTCAATACCGAAGAAATTACTTCTCTCAACAAGTCCTTAATTAATTACAATATTGAAAACACAAAA
>CALPPA020000126.1 GCA_943325355.2 Klebsiella pneumoniae
AATTGGACTGACAAAACGGATACACCTACAGAAGAAGGAAAAGCAGAATTAATCGAAAAATTAAAAGAAATTATTAACTGTGATTTCGAAATTGTACGACATTTTGCTGGCGTTAGACCAACAGTAAAAGATAGAAAACCTTTAGTAGGAACCTATTCAGATCACAATTCAATTCATATTATCAATGGTTTGGGAACTAGAGGAGTTATGCTTGGTCCATCAATGGCAAAGGCTTTATTTGAAAATATTGAATTTCAAATACTGTTAGATAAAACAATAGATATTAAAAGGTTTACTAAAAAGAGTTGAATCATTTTTTATATTTCTCATCAAATGAAACAAACATATTAATGTAAATATTTCTTGCCCATCGCAACACAAATGGAAATAAGACAACATTTGTGATAAATATGGAGATAAAAGAGACTTTAATACTAGATTTAAATATAACATAAGATACGATAAAAGCGGCAATACTAAGCGCTACATTCAATCCGTAACTCACGTACATTGCGCCGTAAAAAAAGGAAGGTTCAATCTGGTATTTTAGACCACAATGGCTGCATTTTTCATTCATTTTCAGGATTTTCGAAAAATGCAAGGGGTTTTTCTCTAAATACATACTCTCATTCTGACATCTAGGACAACTTCCTGTTAAAATGCTATTTAATTTGGATCCTTTTTTTAACATTTGCAAAAAAATTAATTTTTTCCTTTTTTGGAACTACAAATTTACAACTACAAAATTCAATAAATGCTTAATATACATAATTTATCCGTTTCTTTTGGAGGAACTTATTTGTTTGAAGAAGTTACTTTTAGATTAGGATCTGGAGACCGTGTAGGTCTTGTCGGCAAAAACGGAGCGGGTAAGTCTACAATGCTCAAAATCTTAGCTAAAGATTTTGCCCCAGATTCGGGTGTTATTTCTCAAGAAAAAGAAGTTCGAATGGGTTTCTTGCGTCAAGATATCGATTTTGAACAAGGAAGAACCGTTCTTGAAGAAGCCTATGAAGCTTTTACTGATATAAAAATTGTAGAGAAAAAACTCGAGGAAATCAACCATCAGTTGGTTACCAGAACTGATTATGAAAGTGATGCGTATAGCCAGATTATTGAAGATTTATCTGATTATACCCATCGATTCGAATTATTAGGCGGTTATAATTATATTGGTGACACCGAGAAAATTCTTCTTGGATTAGGTTTCAAAAGAGAAGTTTTTGACAATCAAACCGAAACATTTTCGGGAGGTTGGAGAATGCGTATCGAATTAGCCAAATTATTATTACAAGCGAATGACGTTTTGCTGCTGGATGAACCTACGAATCACTTGGATATTGAGAGTATCATTTGGCTCGAAAGTTTCTTGCGCAATTATCCCGGTGTTGTTGTGATAGTTTCTCACGATAAAATGTTTTTGGACAATGTAACAAATAGAACTATCGAAATTTCTCTTGGGAAAGCCTATGATTTCAATAAACCGTATTCTGAATACTTAGAATTGCGACACGAAATCCGGGAAAAACAATTGGCTACCCAAAAAAACCAAGCCAAAAAAATTGAAGAAACCGAAAAGTTAATTGAGAAATTCCGTGCCAAAGCCTCCAAAGCTTCAATGGCACAATCGCTAATTAAAAAATTAGATAAAGTCGAACGTATCGAAGTCGATGAAGATGACAATTCCGTGATGAATATTTCTTTTCCACTTTCAAAAGAACCCGGAAAAGTAGTAATTGAAGCCGAAGATGTAACTAAAAAGTATGGTGACAAAACCATTTTGAAAGATATTTCACTTTTGGTGGAACGAGGCAGCAAGATTGCTTTTGTTGGACAAAACGGTCAAGGGAAATCGACTTTTATGAAAGCCATTGTCAACGAGTTTGAATATCAAGGAAATATCAAATTAGGTCACAATGTTCAATTGGGTTATTTCGCTCAAAACCAAGCGGAATATCTAGATGGCGAAATTACTTTATTGAGAACAATGGAAGATGCTGCAACGGATACCAATCGTTCTAAAGTTCGCGATATGTTAGGTTCTTTTTTGTTTCGTGGTGATGATGTCGAAAAGAAGGTAAAAGTCCTTTCTGGTGGCGAAAGAAATCGTTTGGCACTTTGTAAATTGCTTTTGCAACCTATAAATGTTTTGGTGATGGATGAGCCTACAAACCATTTGGACATAAAATCAAAGAACGTGTTGAAAGCTGCTTTGCAAAAATATGAAGGAACACTACTTTTGGTTTCTCACGATAGGGATTTTCTTCAAGGAATGTCTAATATTGTTTATGAATTTAAAGACCAAAAAATAAAGGAATATTTGGGTGATATCAACTACTTTTTAGAACAGCGTAACTTAGAGACTATGCGTGAAGTGGAGAAAAAAGATGCTGCAAAAGTAGTAACTTCAAAGGAAAGCAATAAAACTTCCTATGAAGAGCAGAAAAAAGGCAAAGCACTTCAAAATAAATTAAGCAAAGTCGAAAGTCAGATCAAGCAACTCGAAAGGGACATTCAGCACGATGACAAAATGCTGGCTTCTAATTATGATAAACACATAGAAGATGCAAGATTTTTTATGGCTTACAACAAGAAAAAAACAGAATTAGAACAACTACTTTTTGATTGGGAAATCGTTCAAGAGGAAATAGATAATTTGTAAACTCTATTTCTTCGTTTTAAAAGTTTTAATGTGAAGACTTTTTTAAAATATTATTTAAAAGGATTTCGCTCTTGCCAAACAACCGTTGGCTCTAAATAGCAAAATACTTTTTCGAAGGCAAGGTCAGCAATTGGGTTGCTGTGCTTTGCAAATCCAAACATATCTTGAGGTTTTGCTCCAACGGAACTCTTTATTTCCAAGGCTGTTCTGGCAAAAATTATTTCCTTGAAGCCTTTGTTAATAGAATAAGCAACCATATCGTAAAGCATATTTAAATATAACATTTTTTCTCGCTGAATGCTATCGTCATAACCTAAAAAATACGTGTCCATTACTTCGCCGTTTTTGATAATAGTATTGAAACCTATTAATTTTTCATCAAGAAAATACCCATAAAAAAGAAACTTATCTTTGAGTATTTCTTTAAAAGTTCTGAAGTGATTTCTTGCAAGGAAGAAGGTGTTGAAATGAGCGTTTTTTGCTACGTGATGATACAAATCATAAATAGCATCTTCGTATTTTATGATGTCTTCCAAGTGCATTTTTCTTTTTATAATCCCTTCCGCCTTTTTCCGAGCACGTTTGTGTTGATCTCGATATTTTTTTGACAAGGCATCAATATAATCTTGTTCTGATTTCCAATGATTTGGAATATCAAAAAGCATATTGGGTTGGGTTGAAAATTGAAAATGATTCTGAAAACCAGCTTGATGGAAAGCCTGTGTATCCTCAATTGGGAAGTCCTTAAAAGTGGTTATATGTACTTTTAAACCTTTCTTTTTGAAAATAGCTGCTAATTTTTCTGAAGCCATTTTTAAGGCTTGAAGTACCTGGAAATTGTCTGTTTTTGTTGAAAAAGCACAGGTATTTTGCCCACTAAGCATATTGTTTCCAATGATTAAAATATGTGAACAAAAGTTTTTGAAAACAATATTGCGAACCGCGGTTTTTATACACTTGTCGCGCTCTCCAAAAGACTCAAGTTTATTTAAATCTAAAAATTGAGAAACAGCAATTCCTACCAATTCTTTTTCCTTAAATAATCCAATAAAATGTGGAATCATATTTTCAGGAGCAGATTTCTCTAAAATTTCAAGATATTGAGTACTTAGAAAAATGTTTTCAATAGCTAATGTATCCCAGTTATTGGGAAGTTCTGAAACAGAAGAATATATTTTTATGGATAGTGGTGTTTTCAAATAAAAAAAATCGCTCACAAATGTAGAGCGATTTATTAATAAGTAAATGTTAAAATTATTTCATCATACAAATAATTCCTCCCATAATCATAAAGGAAATTATCCAATAACCGCCGCTTACAAGTACATATTTAAAACTTTTTCTTTCATATAAAGCACCTATTCCAATAACAGGTAGAATCATAAATAATCCTGTTATGAAACCGTGTAAAGCACCGTGTTTAAAAGTTCTAAAGACAGTTCCATAATCTGCCATAAAAGCAGAATACGATGGTTTCGCAGTTTCAATAGTTCCACCTATCATTCCTAACGCACCAAACTGATGAATTACCAACATTTGTAATACAAATGAAATTAGAAAAGCATAAACTAGCGAAAGTCCAAAAATAACTGTCATATTTGAACCTTTCATTTTTTCTGAAGTCATTCCAGATTCTTTCATCCAAATTGTGCCAAAAACCCTTGGATGGTGCCAAACAAACCCAACAACTAATGTTGATAAAGCTGCTAAAAGCAAAGATAAAAAGTTAATTTCCATTTGATTTTATTTAAAATTTAGGTAATCAAATATATTAATTTTATTCGAACGATGGACAAAATATTGTATTTTGATTTTTAGATTTTGTAAAATATATTAATAAATAAGTAAGAATTAATTTATATATATTATTTTATTTGTGTATTTCATCGGTTATTCTTGTATATTGTCAAGTTTGTATGTAATTTGGCTCAGGTTTTAATCTCAAAAAGGGGCATTATGAAAAACACATATACACTACTTTTACTATTCTTGTTTTCGTTAGTAATGAAGGCAGAAGTTTCAGTTTCTGAAAAAAACGCACTAATAAAATTGTATAATACTACAAACGGAGCAAATTGGACTTCAAAATGGGATTTAAAAACGCCTGTTTCTTCTTGGTATGGTATACAATTGAAAGATGATAAAGTGGTATCAATTCAATTGCCAAACAATAATTTGGTTGGAGTTTTGCCTCTAGAAATTTCGGACTTGACCAACTTGAAAACGCTGAATTTATATAAAAATTCTATATCAGGAACTATTCCTTCTTCAATTGGTGATATGAAATCGCTCGAGACTTTAAATTTATCGTTTAATAAATTATCAGGGACTATTCCTGAATCAATTACTAAAATTATTTCATTAAAAACTTTAGTTTTATTTATGAACGAATTTTCAGGAATCATTCCATCCCAAATTGGAGCTTTAAGTAATTTAGAGACATTGTCTTTATATAATAATGAAATTGATGGTCAAATTCCTTCTTCTCTTTATGAGTTGAAAAATTTGAAAGCACTACTTTTAAGCAGCAACAAAATTTCTGGAACGTTGAGTCCATCTATTGCTAATTTAAAAGTACTAGAACAATTAAGTTTATTTGACAATAAAATGAATGGACAAGTACCTTTCGATATTGAAAAAATGAATAATCTTAAAGAAATGAATATTTCTTATAATCAATTTAGTGGATTAGTTTCTAAAGATATGGCTAAATTAGACGTTTTAAATATGACAATGATTAATGAAAAAGGTTTGGCTGTAGCGTTGCGTGTTAAAGCTGATAAGAATTCTGCTTTGGCTTCTGAAGAATAATTTTTAATAGTTTATAGTTTAATTTGTTAAACCTGCAATTTTTAATTGCAGGTTTTTTTTTGAATATCAAGCTCTAAATAGGATTATACTAACAACAAAAATTAAATTCCAGGAATGTAAATTATTTTCAATTTTTAAATACTGTCCTGTCAGTTCAATAGAGAAAACACAAATAAATTTTTAAAAATTGCTTGTCTTTATTAAAATTCGTCGTATATTTGTACACGAAACAACGCGGGATAGAGCAGTAGGCAGCTCGTCGGGCTCATAACCCGAA
>CALPPA020000127.1 GCA_943325355.2 Klebsiella pneumoniae
ATTGCAGGTACTTCTACTGGAGGTCTTTCTGAAATTTTAGCAGTGCATTTTGCATTTATCCCACGCAAAGTAGACTTTAGAGTTCCCCATCTTACCAAATCAAACCATCTTTTGCCTTCAGAACTTAACTCTCTACTTCGCTCCAAAACAATATAATCTCTAAAAGCAGCTGGAGTTGAAACTAAAGGGTTCGAAAGTGTTAAGTTGACTAAACCTGTAGATTTTTGAAGGGTCAAAGAACGAGGCAATATATCTCTATGAACACCTCCTGCGTTAATATTTCTGGCTCTACCTCTTAGCATATTTAATGCATCTATAGCCGCTTGTGTTGGTCCACTCGTTTCGTTTACTGCCTCTGCATAAATTAACAAAACTTCTGCATATCTAAATATTGGCCAGTTGACATCATAATCACTTGTTTTAAGTGCGAAAGCAGGATCACGAACAGGATAACGTCTAAATTTTGCAGCCGATGTAGGGGGATTAGTACTAACAGCACTTATTATTTTGTACTTACCAGTAGCAACAATTATTTCAATTCTCGCATTAGTCCATTGCATGCGAATACTATCAGCTGTTTCATAATAATATTGATGATAGTGACAAGCTCTTATGGAAGCTTGCGAACCACCATTGGATAAATTATCTACCCCAGAAGCATTTGAAGGAATACCCATATTAAGACCAATTGTACTTCCTACCCCTAGTCCTGGTGCTTTAAATTGTACATCAAAAACAATTTCATCATTATTTTTATTTTGCACTATAAACGCATCTGGGAAATAAAGACACAATCTATATCTATTTGAATCTATTACCTCTTTAGAATATTGAGCCGCCAAGGCAAAATCTGCAATGCCTTTATCTCCAGTATTATCCCTTTTAGCCATACTACCTCTTGTAAGATAGATACTCGCTAATAAAGTTTTGGCTGCATCTTGAGTAGCATGTCCTGCTAAACCCGCGGTTTTTACTTTTAAATTAACCACACCATATTCAAGATCTTTTATTATATTTTTATATATAGTAGCTACAGGAGTTCTAGGAATATTTAAATCATTCAATGAAGTCGTTTCCGTTTCTTTGTAGGGAACATCTCCAAAATATCGGATTAAGTTGAAGTACAATAAGGCTTTAATAAATTTAGCTTCGGCCACTAAACTATTTCTTTCAGTAACATTCATTTCAATATTGGGGATTTTTGAAATCGCTTGATTAGCTTGATTTATTCCCTTATAATGATCTCTCCATATAGGCAAAACTACTTCAATATTATCAGCAGTAAAAGTATATAAATTAAATCCCGAACGAGGCACTCTTGAACCTGCGTAAGTTTCATCTGTAGAGAATTCTAATTGTTTTTGGCCATATACACCTTCAAGTTGCAACGCACTATATACCCCTACAATTGCAGATACAGCATTGGCTTCTGTTTTGAATGAATTTTCAGGGGATGCTTGAGAAACTGGAACTTCTTCTAATGCATCGCTACAACCTATAAATCCTGTAATTAAAATAATGAGATTTAAATATTTGATTCTATTTTTCATGTTTTTTATTTTTAATATTAAAAATTAAGAGTCAATCCCAAAGTTATGGTCGTGTTACGTGGATAACTTCCAAGATCTACTCCTCCTCCTACTTTACCAGCTGTTCCTCCTATGGCATTTACTTCAGGATCAAACCAAGAATATCTTGAGATCATCAAAGGGTTATTGACCCTGGCAAAAACTCTAAATTTGTTGGCATGTAAACTTTCAACAACCTCCTTAGGCATAGCATATCCTAATGTGATAAAATCAAGCTTTAAAAATGAGCCATCTTCTACATAAGCACTACGAAATAAAGAGGAATAAACACCATTCCCATTTTCTCCGTGAAAAGTACCGTTTGGATTATATGCTCCACTATATGAGTAATCAGACATTGCTTTTAATGAATTCCAATTTCCAATATTCCCCTTATCTAAATTTCCAATATTTCCATTTATAACATCGTTCCCATAGGAAAATCGAAAGAAGAAACTTAAGTCAAAACTTTTATATGTTATTTCATTATTCAATCCTCCTATAAATTCAGGTGTTGTATTAGCAATTGGCACCTTATCAAAACTATTAATTAAACCATCTCCGTTGACATCATAAATTTTGACTTGTCCATTATTATTAATATCTGGAATTCCCACACCAACTTGTCTTGGGCTATTTGACGCTTCTGTTTGATTGTTTATGATCTGATTTTCAATGTATCCATAATAAATTCCAGTTGACTGCCCTACACGAACCAATATTTCATTATTGAATTTACTTGGAAAAATATTAGCATCAAAATAAAATTCAGACTTATCTCCTAAATCCAGTACCTTATTTCTATTGAATGATAAAGTAAAATCAGACCTCCATTTAAAATCACTTTTATCAAAATTGATTGAATTCACAGTTAATTCAAACCCTTTATTGCTAAAAGAACCAACATTTTTTAAAGCAGTTTCAAAACCTGAAGACAAAGGCAATTGAACTTCTAACAATAAATCGGTTGTTTCTTTATAATAGGCTTCGGCAGTAATGGTTAAACGATTTTTGAAAAAACCTAAATCAACACCTAAATTGTATTGTGCAGTAGTTTCCCATTTTAAATCAGGATTAGATACACTGCTTGGTACTTTTCCAGAATAAAACACATCATTAAAAACATAATTTCCGGGTTTCAATAAACCTATCGCACTGTAGGCAGGTATTTGGTTATTACCGGTTACTCCATAGGATGCTCTCAATTTGAAGTTATCAAAAATATTTAATTTTTGGATAAATGATTCCTCTGACAATGTCCATCCCAATGCTAAAGAAGGAAAATAACCCCATTTATTATCTTTACCAAATTTTGATGAACCATCCGCTCTAATGGAAGCAGTTACAAGGTATTTATTATTATACCCATACGATACTCTACCTAAAAAAGACGCTAAAGTTTCTTCTGCAATGTTATTTTCAGGAAAACTAGGCAAAATCGCACTTGATAAATCATTAAAACCATTTGTTTGATCACTAAAACCAGTTGCCCCAGCAGTGAATATACTTTTTCGATTATCTGAAAATTCTCCAACAGCAGTAGCATTAATATTATGCTTATCAAAAACTTTTTTATAATTGAATCGAGTTTCAAATACTTGATTCAAAGTTTCAATTTTTTCAAATTCTGCTACACCATTTTCCTTGAATCCTTGCAATACAGTTGAAGGTAAAAATACTTGGTTATTGATAAACCCGCGATTAAATCCATAACTAGTATAAAAAGTCAAATTATTAGCTAATTTTGTTTCGTAAAAAACGTTTCCAATTATCCTAGTACTTTCCGTTTGATTATCTACTTCTTTAAGATAGGTAACAACATTTTCATTATCACCAGAGTTTGTATCTGGATCTATATCAATATCGCCTAGCTCAAAATCTATGGGCTGAAAAGGATTGGTCGAAAAAACCTTTTTAAAAATAGCATCGGCATTTTTATCAAGGCTTCTTCCTAAATTTTTGGTAAACGCTAATTTAATATTTGTTCCAATTCTAGTATTTTCACCTATAGACTGAACTATATTCGAATTTAAATTATATCTCTTAAAATTACTCTCAATAACTACACCTTCTTGATCTAGATAATTACCCGATATTTGATAATTTAATCCATCTTTACTTCCACCACCCATACTAAGATCGACTTTTCTAGTAAAAGCAACTTGTGTTGCCTCTTTAGGCCAATCAACCCCTTGTGCATTAGCGTCTTTTTGATCTTGCCATCTGGTATTTAAAGTAAGATCTGTTCCGTTTAAATAATTGATATTATCCTGAACTATACGATAATCCAAATACTCTGAATCAGAAAGAATCCTTGGAAAGTTTGATACAAATGATGCACCCGTACTTAATGTTGCCGTTATAACTGGCTTTCCTTCTTTTCCTAGTTTTGTGGTAATAATAATTACTCCATTAGATCCCCTTGCACCATAAATTGCAGTTGCAGATGCATCTTTCAAAACTTCGACTGACTTAATCTGACCAGGGTCTATATCCGATAATGGATTTGATGAGGCATTATCATCTGGAACAATAGGAAAACCATCAATAACATATAAAGGCTGATTACCACTCGTCAATGAACTACCTCCACGGATAATAGCTTTTACACCTGACCCTAATCCGTTATCGTTTTGTGTTATTTGCAAACCAGCAACACGACCTGCCAAAGCGGTTTGAAGATCTACTGGATCCCCTTTTTCAATACTGGTTCCTCTTACAGTAGAAACAGCTCCTGTTAAATCCTTTTTCTTGACAGTTCCATACCCGATTACTACAACTTCATTCAAAGTAGCATTCGATTCTTCAAGAACAATTTTAATTGAATTACCTTGTATTTTGACTTCTTTATTATCAAATCCTACACTTGAAATAACTAAGACATCGCCGGTTTTTGCCTTTATTTTAAAAACTCCGTCAAAATCAGTTATAACCCCGTTCTTAGTTCCTTTTATGACTACATTAGCTTGCGGCACGGGCAATCCTTTAACATCATTAACGACTCCTTCTATCGTGGTCTGAGCGAATAGCGATATAGAACATGTTAAAAAAATAATTGTTAATAATTTAAATTTCATTTTTTTTTGGTTGATTAATATTTTGAATTTGTTTAATTTGACAATTTACTAATAAATATAAATTTAAATACCTTAAAAAAAATAAATCTTTATAGAAGGCATATTAAAATTTCAATTTTTATTACATAATTAATTGCAAGGTCAAAAATAAGCTTCTAAGAAGATTTATGCTAGTACAAAAAGTCTCTTTTATAGTGTCAATTTGTCTCAATGCATACAGACAGAGATTTATTTGGATTGTACAACTGCTATATAACCCCAAAATACAATTATGTCTAGAGCGCAAATATTTTTTAATAATTGACTTTACTCCAAATAAAAAACTTCCGGAAATCCGAAAGTTTTTTTTGGTATTAAAGGTTTTGTTTTATTATTCATATGTAAATTAATATTCAAATTAAATAATATCTCACTGACAGGTGTGAAATGTTTTTTGTTGCGATACTTGCAAACTTGGGAATTTAATTCCTTTTTAGTTTTTTACACAAATATGCAAAAGAATCTTTTCCTTCATATTTTATAATCATAGAGTGTCTCCCATCCAATAGAACCTTCGTAGCTGATTTTCCAAACTCAGGCAAATTGTATTCCTTGGCTTTATCACTCCAGTTAAATACACCAAGATATATGTCTTTTCCGCTGCGGGAGAGCAGCAACTCAACGGCATCATTTTTTTCCGTCGCATGTTGCCACAAATCCAGCGGAACAGTTTCGTCTATTTTGGGAGCTTTCAATCCTGCCATTATAATTTCTTTGCGTTCAAGTCGAAGTGTACTAAGGTTATCGCTGTTTAAGTGAACATTCCCATATAAACGCACAAAATCGACCCACATCTTCGCTTCATTTTCGGTAAGGGTGCCTCCAGATTTTCGATCTTCATTGCTCACAGTTGCATCTTCATCGGCAGCGGCGCGAGCCACAATATAATCGGGATCCAAGTTAAAAACCGATTTAAGATAAAAATTGCTGCTGTTTGACAATACTCTCTCTCCAAATGATTCGTACACAGGACTAATATCATTACCTGTACGCATGGCATCTACAAATCCAATCGCTGGACCAAATACTGCAGTGCAACCCA
>CALPPA020000128.1 GCA_943325355.2 Klebsiella pneumoniae
CAATGCCGTTTATCAACCCACGGCATCCATCCAAATTGATCATTTGAATATCAATATAACCGATTTGGGGAATTTGGATTTTAATATTAAAGGAGATGAAACCTTTAAAAAATTCAATTTAAACGCGACTGTCGAAAATGAAAATGTAGAATCTTTAGCCGCCAATGGAAGTTTTGAAATAGTTGACAATAAAACAATATTGGACTTACAGTTACAATTAGACAAATTCAATTTGGGTATCTTAAGTTCTCTTGGCGGAGATGTTTTGTCAAACATCAGAGGATTTGCTTCGGGAAATACAAGTATTGAAGGGAATCTTCAAAAACCCGATATCAATGGACGTCTTTTTGTAGATGGTGCCGGAATGACAATTCCTTACCTCAATGTAGATTATTCATTAAGTAACCGAACTATTGTTGATTTGACCGACGAAAAGTTTATTTTTAGAAATGATGTGCTCACCGATACAAAATACGGAACAAAAGGAAATTTAAACGGAAGTATTGAACATAATAATTTTTCGGATTGGAGATTAGATTTAGAAATTAGTTCAAAAAGATTATTAGTCTTAGATACTGAAGATAGTGAAGACGCAGCGTATTATGGAGTAGCATTTATTGATGGTACAGCTACTATTAAAGGACCAACAGATGGCCTATTTATTAAAGTTAAAGCAAAATCTGAAAATGGATCCTCATTGAAAATTCCTATTAATAGTGCCGAAAGTATTAGTGAAAATGATTTTCTACATTTTTTGACTGCCAAGGAAAAGTATAATATAAAAAAGGGAATTGTTGATAATTCCAGAAATTATAAAGGGCTTGAATTAGAGTTTGATCTTGAAATTGAGCCAAATGCAGAGGTTGAAGTTATTTTAGATAGAAATACAGGTCACGGAATGAAAGGAAAAGGAAACGGAACACTGCTATTTAAAATAAACACCTTGGGGAAATTCAATATGTGGGGTGATTTTCAACTGTATGAGGGGACATACAATTTCAAATATGGGGGACTCATAAATAAACCATTTATTGTCAAAAAAGGAGGCTATATTTCTTGGGAAGGAAACCCTATGAAAGCAAGATTAAACTTGGAAGCCATCTATACGGTTCCTTCTGGAGCAAATCCTGCTTTGCTATTAGAAAATTCTTCTTTTAATAAAAAAGTACCAGTCAATTTAATTATTGGTGTTCGAGGAGATTTAGCTAGCCCTGAACCCGATTTTAATTTTGAATTCCCCACAGTTAGTAATGTATTAAAATCAGAAATAGAATACAAGCTAAATGATAAAGATGTACGACAAACCCAAGCGCTGTATTTGTTATCTACAGGTAGTTTTTTAAGTCCGGAAGGGGTTAGTAATTCTGCTTTAAGCAATAATGCGTTTGAAACAGCCACAAATTTATTAACGGGATTGATACGTTCTGACGATGAAAAGTTTCAAGTTGGGATTGGCATAACTGGCGCAGATAGAACAGCAGGTAGAGAAACCGATGGTAGATTCGAAGCTTCAATTTCATCAAAAGTTAATGAAAGAATTACGATTAACGGAAAAGTTGGAGTCCCTTTTGGTGGTATTAGTGAAACAGCAGTTGTAGGTGATGTTGAAATTTTATACAGAGTAAATCAAGACGGAACAGTGAACTTACGAGTTTTTAATAGAGAAAACGATATCAATTATATAGGAGAGGGTATAGGTTATACACAAGGAGTTGGGGTTTCTTATGAAGTAGATTTTGATACATTCAAGGAACTTGCCAATAAAATTTTTAAAAATTTGAAAATAGAAAAAGCAACAAAACCTGATGTACTTGATCAAGATTCTGATTTGCATCCTGAAATTAATGGTGATTCCAAATCTAAAAAGCCAAACACTACAGAACAAAAAATAAATCAAGAAGGGAATGTACCGGATGAAGAATAAACATTTACATAGTATCAAAATGCTAATCCCGGTAACAAATAAATTATGATTAAAATTACTATAACGTTGTCTAAATACTATTTTATTTCAATATTTTAGCAACTTATTAACGATAACGTTTGAATTTGAGGCCTGTTATCAATTTATAAAAAATACAATCTCAAAAGTGCAGAATGTTTATTAAATTTACACTTTAATACTTAAATAATGCCAAAAATAATAAAAAGGGTTGCTGTCTTAACCTCTGGAGGAGATTCTCCAGGAATGAATGCAGCTATCAGATCAGTAGTACGAACATGTGCTTTTCACAAAATACAATGCATAGGAATTTATAGAGGATATCAAGGAATGATTGAAGGAGACTTCATAGAAATGGGTCCAAGAAGTGTGCATAATATTATTAATAAAGGAGGAACTATTCTAAAATCTGCTCGTTCAAAAGAATTTATGACAGTTGAAGGCCGTAAAAAAGCATATGCTGAGCTTATAAAAGCTGAAATAGATGGATTCGTAGTTATTGGTGGGGACGGAAGTTTTACTGGTGCCCAAATTTTCAATAAAGAATTCAAGTTTCCTGTGATGGGAATTCCAGGTACAATAGACAATGATATTTTTGGAACAAGCCATACATTAGGATACGATACCGCTTTAAATACAGTTATAGAATGTATTGATAAAATTCGCGATACAGCAAGTTCACACAACCGATTATTCTTCGTTGAAGTTATGGGCCGTGATGCGGGTCATATCGCTTTGAATGCTGGAATTGGAGCTGGAGCAGAAGAAATTTTAATTCCAGAAGAAGATTTAGGATTAGAAAGATTAGTAGAATCACTTCGAAAAAGCAAAGCCGCAGGTAAATCATCCAGTATAGTAGTTATTGCCGAAGGAGATAAAATTGGTAAAAATGTTTTCGAATTAAAGGATTACGTAGAAGCAAATTTACCAGAATATGAGGTTCGTGTTTCGGTTTTGGGACACATGCAACGTGGTGGCTCACCATCTTGTTTCGATAGAGTTCTTGCAAGTAGATTAGGTGTTAAAGCAGTTGAGTCTTTACTCGAAGGGAAATCAAATTTTATGGTAGGAATGCTTAATGATAAAGTAACCTTAACACCATTATTACAAGCAATCAAAGGGGAAACATTAATCGATAGAGAATTGCTTCGTGTTTCTGAAATTATGTCTGTATAGAAACAGGCTTTCGCCAAATATAAACAAATAAATTAAATAATAATTATAATCCGCTTAAAGCAAAAGCTTAAGCTAAAAGCAAAAAAAATGTCAAAAGTAAAATTAGGAATAAACGGATTTGGAAGAATTGGAAGAATAGTTTTTAGAGAATCTTTCAATAGAGACAATGTAGAAGTAGTAGCAATCAACGATTTGTTAGATGTAGACCATTTGGCTTACCTACTAAAGTATGATTCAGTTCACGGTCGTTTTAACGGGTCAGTAGAAGTAAAAGATGGGAAATTGTTTGTGAACGGTAAAAATATCCGTATTACTGCCGAAAGAAATCCTGCAGATTTAAAATGGAATGAAGTTGATGTGGATGTAGTAGCTGAGTGTACAGGTATTTTCACCACTATTGAAACTGCAAATGAACACATCAAAGGAGGAGCAAAAAAAGTAATTATTTCTGCTCCATCTGCAGATGCTCCAATGTTTGTAATGGGAGTAAACCACGAAAACGCAAAAGCTTCAGATCTTGTTGTTTCAAACGCCTCTTGTACAACAAACTGTTTAGCTCCTTTAGCTAAAGTTATTCACGATAATTTCGGAATTGTAGAAGCTTTGATGACAACAGTTCACGCAACAACTTCAACTCAAATGACTGCCGATGGTCCTTCAAGAAAAGACTGGAGAGGCGGTCGTGCTGCAAGCGTTAACATCATTCCTTCATCAACTGGAGCAGCTAAAGCTGTTGGAAAAGTTATTCCTGATTTGAATGGAAAATTAACTGGTATGTCTTTCCGTGTTCCTACTGTTGACGTTTCTGTAGTAGATTTAACTGTAAAAGTTGCTAAAGAAACTTCTTATGAAGAAATTATGGCTGCCTTAAAATTAGCTTCTGAAACTACTATGAAAGGAATTATGGGATTCACTGAAGATGCTGTTGTATCTCAAGATTTCATTTCTGATAAAAGAACTTCAATCATTGATGCTACTGCAGGAATTGGATTGAATTCTACTTTCTTCAAATTGGTATCTTGGTATGATAATGAATATGGATATTCAAGTAAATTGATTGACCTTGCAGTACATATCTCAGAATTAAAATAATTATATTTACAAAACAAATTCCCGTTAGATGTATTTTAACGGGATTTTTTTACCTAACCCAATAACCATTTTTTAGCTTTTAGTCTCTATAACCTTGGGATAAAATCTAAAATCTAAAATTTTTAAAGATGAGATTATTAGTTGATAGTGGCTCTACTAAAGCCGATTGGATTGCAATAGATGAAGAAGGTAAAGTATTGTTTACCACACAAACATTAGGGTTAAACCCTGAAATACTTAATTCAGAGGAAATTATCGAACGATTAAGTGATCGTTTTGATATTATGCAAAATAAAGATAAAGCGACACATCTTTTCTTTTATGGTGCCGGTTGCGGAACGGATAGAATGAAGATTAATCTTTCTCAAGTTTTTCAGAAATTTTTTTCAAATGCAATTATTGATGTTCGCGAGGATACTTATGCTGCCGTTTATGCAACAACTCCAAAAGGCGAACAAGCTATTGTAAGTATTCTTGGAACGGGTTCAAACTGTAGTTTCTTTGATGGAAAAGCTTTGCATCAAAAAGTGCAATCACTAGGATATATAATAATGGATGATTGTAGCGGAAATGTTTTTGGAAAAGAATTAATCCGAAAATACTATTTCAATAAAATGCCAAAGGAATTGGCCATAGAATTTGAAAAAGAGTATGATTTAGATGCAGATTTTATTAAAAATAAATTATACAAAGAGCCAAATCCAAATGCCTATTTAGCCACTTTTGCAAAGTTTCTCATTCAAAATAAAGAACACGAATTTTGTAAAAAAATAATTTTCAAAGGGATGAAATCTTTTGTAAAAAACTACATACGACAGTATGATAATTGTAAAGAAGTTCCTGTACATTTTGTAGGTTCTATAGCTTTCTATTTAAAGGATGAACTGCAAATAACCTTCGATAAATACGAAATGAAATTAGGTAATGTGTTAAGAAGACCCATTGACGGGCTCATAGTATATCATATTGCAAACAAATAAAACACAAACTTGACATATCAAATGTCAGGTTTTTTTGTAAACTAAACGATGAGATTAGCAAAAAGCTCCGTTCGCTTCGCTCGGGTGCTTCGCAAGCTCGCAAAGACATATGGAAATAGCAATTATAGCACACGACGGGAAAAAAGCAGATATGGTTCAGTTTCTCAATAAAAACAAAGAAATTCTTCTACAAGAAAGTATTAAGCTTATAGCAACCGGAACGACAGGTTCTAAGGCTGAAAGTGCTGGGTTTAAAGTAAAAAAAATGCTTTCTGGTCCACAAGGCGGTGACGCACAAATCGCAGGTCGAGTTGCCGAAGGCAAGACAAAAATGGTATTGTTTTTTAAAGACCCTTTATCGAGTCACGCGCACGAATCGGATGTGAATATGCTATTGCGTGTTTGTGATGTTCACAATACTCCATTAGCTACAAACGAAGCTGCTGCACAATTATTTTTGAATGCAATTGCTAAAGAATAGCAATCATCGAAATTTCGACATTTACATTTTTTGGCAAAC
>CALPPA020000129.1 GCA_943325355.2 Klebsiella pneumoniae
AGAAATATATTATAAATCATTGATAATGTTTAGATTATATGTTAGACTTGGGACGACGAATATACAACAGTAATAAACTTTATTAAAAAAATTAAGAAAAAAATATGATTTATTGAGTCATTTTTTGCAAATTACCCCGCATTAAAAATCACATTTTGTTTGCTTTTTGTGTTAATTTTACTATTTTTGCTCAACCACAATCTTAAATTATGCCGAAGTTTTATTCTTCAATTCTCCTTTTTTTGTTTTTAATTAATTTTTGTACTTACGGCCAAAAAAAAACACTTCAGGCTAAATATACTCCAGAAAATATCACCATTGACGGCAAAATAAATGAGGAATCTTGGAAAACTGCTGCTATTGCCGGTGATTTCATTATGTATGAACCAGATAACGGAATTCCTATAAGTGAAAATAAAAAAACAGAAGTAAAAGTCCTTTATGATAATACTGCAGTCTACGTTTCGGCAATTTTATATGATGACGAACCCAATAAAATTTCACGAGAATTAACTAATAGAGATGAATTTGGCGTAGCTGATGTTTTTTCGGTTTGGATTAACGGAAATAATGATGGTCAACAAGATTTTAGATTTTATGTTAGTGCTGCAGGAGTCCAAATGGATTGTTTAGCAACAGAAGGTGGTGAAGATTTTAATTGGGATGCTATTTGGGATAGCGAAGTTAAAATGACTGATTTTGGCTGGGTAGTAGAGATTAAAATTCCATACGCTGCACTGCGATTTTCAAAAGAGGCCAAACAAACTTGGGGTATAAATTTTAAGCGAGATGTTTTGCGTGGCGCACTTGATCAAAGTTATACTTGGAATTTTGTTGATACGAAAATTGGTGCCGTACTTGTCCAAGCAGGAATTTTAGAGGGAATTGATAACATAAAAACACCTACTCGTCTTTTCTTTATACCATATACTTCTGCCTATTATCAACAAGACGATTATTCTTCTGATAAAACATTAAAGGCTGGAATGGATATCAAATATGGAATAAATGATGCGTTTACTCTCGATGCGATATTAGTTCCTGATTTTGGACAAACAAAATTTGACAATGCCATTCTTAACCTTGAACCTTTCGAGCAACAATTTGATGAAAATAGAGCCTTTTTTACTGAAGCAACAGATTTGTTTTCAAAAGGGAACCTGTTTTATTCTAGAAGGATTGGAGGCGCACCAATAACTGAACCAACCAAACAAGTTAATGAAGTGGTAACAGACTATCCAAGTTCTACGGATTTATTAAATGCTGTAAAAGTTTCAGGTCGAACAGAAAAAGGGCTTGGAGTGGGAGTTTTGAATGCCATTACCGAAAAAACATATGCTACCATTGAAAACACAGTGACAGGTGAAACACGCAAAGAAGTTATTGAACCTTTAGTAAATTATAATGTTTTGGTTTTGGACCAACGCTTCAATCAAAATTCTTCGGTTAGTTTAATCAATACAAATACAGTTAGGAACGGAGATTTTCGTGATGCCAATGTTTCTGCCTTATTATTTGATTTGAATACCAAAGCCAATACTTATAAATTATCTGGTGATTTCAAGTACAATACAGTTAAGGATAATGATTTTTATACGCTGCTAAATAACGGTTTAGAAAATTACGATGGTTTCAAAACGCAATTAAATTTTGCCAAAACCATTGGTAAATACAGGTATTTATTCTCGGGAAAATACCTTTCTGAAAATTATGATGTGAATGATTTAGGAATCATTTTTGTCAATAATTATCACTCGGGATACGGTGAAATGACATATAGAATCATCAATCCGACTAATACCTTTAACTCTCTTAAATTCAACCAAAATATTAATGTTGAAATTCAAAACACCACCGGAAAAACCCAAGAAACCTGGTATCAAGCAATATTGACAGCGACCACGGTAAAGAATCATTATATTGAAAGTAAACTTCAAATAAACCCTTTAGACCGGTTCAATTTTTATGAACCACGAGTTTACGGAAGATATGTTTATATGCCCAAAAGTATATTAGGATATGCTCAGTTTTATTCTAATGACAATAGACCTTTTCATTATGAAATTGAAGTTAATGCTGAAAAATTCGATGAAGAAAATAGAAATATTTATAAAATATTTGGCGGCATAAAATATAGATTTAGTGATAAATTTTCTTTGTCTTATAACTTCCAATACTCTCATTTGATTAACGATAGAGGTTGGGTAGGTTTTAACAATGATGATATTATTTTTGCGGAACGCAATCGGGAAATAGTGGATCATTATTTTACTGGGAAATATTCTATCACAAACAAGATGACTTTAAATCTCATCGCCCGTTATTACTGGTCTTATGCGGAAAATCACGAGTTTTTTACGCTACAAGACGATGGCTTTTTATCTCCTAATCCAAGTTATTCAGAAAATAAAAATAGGAATTTCAACTCTTGGAACTTTGATTTCTTCTATTCTTGGTGGTTTGCTCCAGCTAGTGAAATCTCTATTTTATATCGAAATTACGCAATAGAAAGCACTAGACTTGTTGAAAAAAGTACTAGTGCTAATCTCTCCAATGTTTTTGATGCCAATCTAACTAATATTTTATCCGTTAGTATTCGCTATTATATTGACTATAATTCCTTGAAAAGAAAACGCTAAAAAGCATTTATTTTCCGAAAAAATCCTTTTTACAACAGATTTTTTATTATTTGTTGTACTTCTGCTTTTTATCTATATTAGTAGTTTTGACTTCTTTATATTTTTCAAGAAAGGGTTATCTTTGTGAAAAATATTCAAAATGAACAAAAAAGTAATCCTTATGATTCTTGACGGTTGGGGAAATTCTCCTGATCCAAAAGTTTCCGCAATTGACAATGCCAATATCCCTTTTATCAAAAGTTTATATACAAAATATCCTGTTGCTAAGCTTCGAACCGATGGTTTAAACGTTGGTTTACCTGAAGGTCAAATGGGAAATTCCGAAGTGGGACATATGAATCTAGGTGCCGGTAGAATTATTTACCAAGATTTGGCTAAAATAAATCTTGCTGTCGAAAACAAAACTCTGAACACAGAAACGGTTCTTGTTGATGCGTTTCATTATGCCAAAGAAAAAAATGTAAATCTTCATTTTCTTGGTTTGGTTTCTGATGGTGGTGTGCATTCACATACTTCACATTTACGAGGTTTGATTGATGCAACACAGGATTTTGGTTTGCAAAAAGTCTTCGTTCACGCTTTTACAGATGGTCGTGATGTTGATCCAAAATCTGGAGGAACCTACATTCAGGATTTAGAAAAATATATTGCAAAAACTTCGGTTAAAATTGCTTCTGTGGTGGGAAGATATTATGCAATGGATCGAGACAAACGCTGGGAAAGAGTTAAAATCGCATACGATTTACTGGTAAACGGAACGGGAACACATTCTAAAAATGCCGTAAAAAGCATAGAAGAAAGTTATGAAAACAATGTGACTGATGAATTTATTAATCCAATTATTGTCGTTGATGAAAATGACAAACCATTGGCTACAATAAAAGAAAATGATGTTGTTATTTTCTTCAATTTCAGAACCGATAGAGGTCGCGAACTTACTGAAACACTTTCTCAAAAAGATTTCCACGAGCAAAATATGCACAAACTCAGTTTGTATTATGTTACGTTGACTAATTATGACGAAACTTATGAGAAAGTAAAAGTCGTTTACAACAAAGATAACGTTACAGAAACCCTTGGTGAAGTCTTGGAAAAAGCCAACAAAAAACAAATCAGAATTGCTGAAACTGAGAAATATCCTCACGTAACATTCTTCTTTTCGGGTGGAAGAGAATTGCCTTTTATTGGCGAAAGCCGAATCCTGAAAAACTCTCCAAAGGTAGCCACTTACGATTTACAACCCGAAATGAGCGCTTATGAACTGGCTGATGCTTTGGTTCCAGAATTAAATAAAGGTGACGTAGATTTTGTTTGTTTAAATTTTGCCAATGGCGATATGGTAGGACATACCGGCGTTATGAGTGCAGCCATTCAAGCTTGTGAGGCGGTTGATAAATGTGTAGAAAAAGTAATTACAGCGGCTTTGGCAAATAATTACACCACATTAATTATTGCTGACCACGGAAACTGCGAAACGATGATAAATCCAGACGGAAGCCCAAATACAGCACATACAACAAATCCGGTTCCAATTATTTTGGTAGACAAAGAATTAAAGGAAATTCACAATGGGGTTTTGGGTGATTTGGCACCAACCATTTTGGAATTAATGGGAATTGAAAAACCTGAAGTGATGACAAGACATTCACTTTTGTAGTATTCAAAACAGAGTAGATTTAAATAGTCCTGCAAATTGCGGGACTATTTTTTTATTTACCAGAAATTAAATTATAATACTCTTTTTCAATCCATTCCTGATGGTTTGGATGGGCTATTTTAACCATTTCAGCAACGCGTTGTCTGAGTGTTTTTCCGTATAAATTAGCAATTCCATTTTCGGTTATGATGTATTGAATGTGGGAACGAGTCGTAACAACTCCTGCTCCTTGTTTTAAAAAGGGTACGATTCTACTGTCTCCATTTTTTGTGATAGACGGTAAGGCAATAATTGCTTTTCCTCCTTCGCTTAAAGATGCTCCTCTGATAAAATCCATTTGACCTCCTACGCCAGAATACATTCTAGGACCGATGGAATCTGCACAAACTTGACCCGTCAAATCGACTTCAATAGCTGAATTAATGGCTACCATTTTTGGGTTTTTCCGAATTTTAGACGTGTCATTTACATAAGACGACTCTTTCATTTCTACAAAAGGATTATCATTTACAAAATCATACAAACGTTGAGAACCGATTAAGAAAGTAGCCAATGCCCGTCCTCTTGAAACGCCTTTAAAATTGCCATTGATGACGTTGCTTTCAATCAAATCGATAACTCCATCTGAAAACATTTCAGTATGCAATCCTAAATTTTTATGATTGGATAATTTGGATAAAGCCGCATTCGGAATGGAACCAATTCCCATTTGCAATGTACTTTCATCTTCAATCAAAGAGGCAATGTAAGTTCCTATTTTATCTTCTGACGCCGTAGTTGCATCCATAGTGTGGCTATAAATAGGCATATCCACTGCGACTAAATAATCAATTTCAGATACATGAAGAATTCCGTCTCCAAAAGTCCTTGGCATTTGTGGATTTACTTGTGCGATTACTTTTTTAGCACATTCAATTGCAGCCATTGTAGCTTCTACTGAAACTCCTAAGGAACAATATCCGTGACTATCAGGAGGCGAAACATGAATAAAGGCCACATCTAAACTCAATACTTTTTTTCTGAAAAGATAAGGCAACTCACTCAAAAAAACAGGTGTATAGGAACCATTTCCTGCTTTTAATGTGTGGCGAACATTAGCTCCAATAAAAAAAGAGTTCACATGAAAACTCTCTGCTAAATCAGGATTGGCGTACCGAGCTTCACCTTCTACGTGAAGATGACAAATTTCTACATTTCTTAATTCAGAAGCTCTTTCTGTTAATGCATTTGCCAATATTGTTGGCGCTGCGGCAGCTGCTTGAAGATATACCCTGTCATCTGATTTTACAATCTTTACTGCTTCTTCGGCAGTTACATATTTGCTCATAGGATCTAAATTTGGAATAAAGTTACTCACAATTTTCTAAAAAAAATATGATAAAACTCAT
>CALPPA020000130.1 GCA_943325355.2 Klebsiella pneumoniae
ATTGATATTTATATTAGAGAGAAATAATTGGAAATATTATTTGTAAATTTGTTTGAATAATTATTTTAAATAAATGAAATATGAATTACAACTTATCATTTCAGGAAAGAGCCAAGTTGAGTATGGAGCAATTATCCAAGCAGCAGCCAGTTACCTTAAAAGAAGCCAAGGCACAAGTAGTTTGGTTAAAGAAAATAAGTATTTCAAGAAACAAGAAACAGACCGCTTAATTCAGTATGTAGAAGAAAATGCACTTTGGTTTTCGGATGTCAATTTAGAAAATTATGTCTCAGAAGGTGCAGAACAAAAAGTCTATCTAAAAGATGGCAAAACAGTAATCAAACTAAATGATTCCATTTTTTATAATTCTTGGATAGATTATTTTAATAATTTATTGCTCAATAATTATTTTTTCCCAGACACAGCTTATCAATTATTAGGTTTTTATAAAGACTATGAAGTTTTATATGCTGTTGTGCAACAACCTTTTGTTAAAGCAACAGAGAAAACGGATTTGACTATTGTCAAAAAGTTTATGCTTAACAATGGTTTTAATAATACTCGTAATAATGATTACTTCAATCCAGAATTAGGCATTATTTTAGAAGACCTTCACGATGAAAATGTTTTAACTGAAAACGGGATTTTACAATTTATAGACACTGTTTTTTATTTAACAGATGATTTTTTTAAAATCAGCAATAAAACTTCAGAAGAATGAAATCAATAAACGGAAAAGTTGTATGGATTACGGGAGCTTCAAGCGGAATTGGAGAGGCATTAGCCTATGAATTAGCTCGGAAAAACTGCAAATTGATACTTTCTGCACGGAATATTGAAGCCTTGGAGTTGGTAAAATCAAAATGTTTAAATGCAGAAGTTATGGTTTTATCTTTTGACTTGGCTGATTTTGGCAATGCCAAAAGTAATGTTGAAAAAGCTGTTGCTGCCTTTGGAAAAATCGATATACTCGTCAATAATGGAGGCGTTAGCCAACGGTCACTTATTGCCGAAACTGATTTTGAAGTGGATAAAAAACTGATCGAAGTCGATTATCTTGGAACTGTCGCAATAACCAAAGCACTGCTGCCGTATTTCATAAAAATTCAAAGCGGACATTTTGTAACTATTACTAGTTTGATGGGAAAATTTGGTTCACCCTATCGTTCTGGTTATTGTGGTGCAAAACACGCACTTCACGGTTTCTTTGATGTTTTAAGGATGGAACATTACAAAGATTTTCTAGATGTAACACTTATTTGTCCAGGATTTATCCAAACTAATGTAGCAAAAAATGCCTTAACTGGAAACGGCTCTAGCCAAAATCAAGAAGATGAGGCTACGAAAAACGGAATGCCAGTAGCTGTATTTGCCAAGAAATTTGTGAAAGCCGTTGAGTCTAATAAATTTGAAGTTTACATTGGAGGAAAAGAAGTATTGGGTATTTATCTGAAACGATTTTTTCCAAAGTTCTTGCACTATTTTGTTTTGAAAAGCAAAGTGCGGTAATTTTTTGTTTTTCAGAATTTGTTTTCAATATTTTTTATAGAAATCGAGTTTGTTGTAAATAAATTAGAATTACCTTTAAACCTTTAGGTTTTATTTAAGTCAAAGTCTTTTATTCCCTTAATTGCATTATGTCTAAACACTTTTGTATTTCTTTACTACTGTTTTTCCTTCTTTCTGCCAATGCCCAAAACGAAATCATTCTTAGCGGAACAATTTTAGACATTAATACACAATTACCTATTGAGTCTGCAACTGTATATTTTTCGAATGTAAAAGATTCGACAATTATAGAATTTACCGATACAGATAAAAATGGTTTGTTTAAAATTGTAACCAAAAAATATGAAAACTCTATATTTTTCAAGGTCAATCAAGCGGGTTATCAGTCATTTGTAGAAGAACATACAGGTCTTTTAGAAAATAAAGATTTTGGAAAAGTGTACTTGTTAAACAATAAGTATGCATTAAATGAAATAGTTGTGGTGAAGGATGTCCCAATAAGAGTAAAGAAGGATACATTAGAATTTAATGCTTCTTCTTTCAAGGTTCGCCCCGATTCTAATGTAGAAACTTTGCTAAAAGAGTTACCCGGTTTTGAGATTGATAGTCAAGGTAAAATCACGGTAAATGGCAAAGAGGTTAGCCAAGTCCTTGTAAATGGAAAAGCTTTTTTTGATAAAGAAGGGTTGATGATTCTTAAAAATTTACCCGCTGAAATCATAAATAAAATCCAAGTTTCGGATTTTAAAACAAAAAAAGAGGAATTATCCAAACAAGAATCTACTTCTGATTTTTCAAGTATCAACATCACAATCGACGAAAAGAAAAACAGAGGGGTTTTTGGAAAATTTTTGGGAGGCTACGGAACAGATGAAAGGTACGAGAGTAGTTTTATTTTAAATTTTTTTAAAGACAAACAGAAAATAAGTGTTTTGGCATCTTCCAACAATATCAATGCTACTGGATTTTCTATGGATGATGTTTTCGATAATATGGGTGGTGGTCGAAACGGCAAAAGAGAAACAACTGCTCCTCCTGGCAAAGGAATTACCCAGTCTAATTTGGCCGGAATCAGTTATTCTGATCAATGGACAAAAAAAATAGATGCCGTTGGAAGTTATGATTACAAGAATACTACGAATGAAAATGAAAGCAAGTCAAAACAAGTCAATTTTTTGCCTACCAGTACAAATTTTACAGATGCTGAATCGAAAACTAAAAATGAGAGTACGGTTAACAAAGCTAATTTTGAATTAGAATATAAAATTAATCCAACCATTCGACTTGTTTTTGAACCAACCATAAATCAATCACATTCCAATAATAATCTAATTTCGGCTAGTAAGGCAAAAAATGACAAGGACGAACCCATAAACGAAAGCACAACAAAATCAAACAGAGAGTCTGATAACATAACATTAGGCAACACAATCAATTTTAATAAAGCATTTGCCAAAAAATTACGCAACTTAAGTTTTGTGTTTAACAATAATTACACTGCTAACGATTCTGATGGAGTAACGGTATCAAAAACTCTTTTCTTTCAAAACAACAGACCTAATATAGATAGAAATCAGAATGTTTTAAATCAGAATACCTTTACCGCTAATTCAGTGGACATAGAATACACCGAACCTATAACCGATTCCTTACGATTTCGAATTGGCGTAGACTTAGATTGGAATAGCGAAGAAACTGACCTAAAGACTTATGATTTTAACACGAGTTCACAATCTTATAAAGACCTCAATAATTTGCAATCCAACTATACAAATTCCAGCAGAAATTCCATCAGACCCAAAGCAGGATTGACCTACGAAAAAAACAAATACACCTTCAATATCAATTCTAGTACGGCAATTATTGACTACGATAATTACTCTTTGTATTTAAATAAAGATACAGAGTTGAATCAAAAATATATGTTGCCATATGCTAATGCTCAAATTAGATATAGAATTAATCGCTCAAAATATCTGAGTTTCAAATATGATTATGACAATAAACTGCCAACACCTAAACAATTAATTCCAGTAGCTAATTTATCAAATCCTTTAGTGACTATTATTGGAAATCCAAATCTAAAACCCAATGAAACGCATACCGCAAGTGTTAATTTTAAAAACTACAATTATAGGACGCGTTCAGGATATAGCTTGTACTTAAAAACAAATTTGTTTGTACAGGAAATTGCAACCACAGCCTTTTTTGATGAAAACGGAAAAAAAACAACAACATATACAAACGTAGAGGATACTTATTCCACTTCCATCGGCGGAAATTGGAATCAAACCATCAAGAATAATGCTCACATTTTTCGTTATGGTATCAACTTAAATGGGAATTATTCCTTTGACAAAGGCTTTACTAATGGGGTTATGTTTAGTGCAAAATCAACAAGACTTACACCTGGAGCGTACCTAAGTTATGACTATGGAGAACTACTTACAATAGCTCCCTCTTACAGACTAACGTACAATGAGACAAAATATGAAAACTCTGCAATAGACGCAAATTCAAATGTTTTGCATAATATCAATTTGCAAACGACTTCCTACTGGCCAAAAAATTGGGTTTTTGGAAATGATTTTGGGTACACCTATAATTCGAACATTTCTGGCGATTTCAAAAAAGATTTTTATTTATGGAATACCAGTTTATCCTATGGGTTTTTTGACAAAAAAATGTTAGTAAAAGTAAAAATATACGATATTTTAAACCAAAACCAAAGTGCTACTAGAACCATAAATCCCACTTCTATTCGTGATGAGGAAAACACGGTACTCAAAAGATATGCTATGTTTTCCTTAAGTTACAAACTAGGTAAATTTAAGGGAAAACAGAAAAAGAGTTACAAAAAGGAGGATACGGAATAGTTAAAAAAAGGATTAAACCTTTTGTCAAAAGGACTGTACAATATCCATCATAACTTTAAAAAACATACATAATGAAAAAATTAATTATTGCAGCGCTACTTTTAGTTGGCGTTTCTAATTTTGCACAAGAGGCAAATACGCCTAATAACAAAAAGGATAAAGGGTCAAAGGAAATGAAATCTCCAGAACAAAGAAACGAGGCTTTGTTGACTAAAATGACAACCGAATTAAAGTTGGATGCCAGTCAACAAGCACAAATTAAACCAATTATTGCAGAACAAAGTGTAAAAAGGGAAGCGATGAGAGCCTAACAAAAAGCCAATAAAGAAAATAATGTTGTGTCTAGTGATGCCGATAAAAAAGCAATTAGAAAAACACGTATGGAAGATAAAGAGGCAACAGACAATAAGATTAAAGGGATATTGACTCCAGACCAATTTGTTAAATATCAAGCAACGCAAGAGGCTGAAAAAGAAAAAATGAAGGCTCAAATCAAACAAAATAGAGGGGAATAAAGACCTTCTTTATCTTTGAGAAAAAGTCCCAACTTATATTTTTTTAAGTAGGGACTTTTTTATAAAATAATTTTTATTTACGACTAAAAATAGATCAAGGAATAGCAATTTACCAACCTCCGCTGCTTCCTCCTCCAGAGAAACCTCCTCCACCGAATCCTCCGCCGAAACCGCCTCCGCCTCCGCCGAAACCTCCGCCAGATGACCCTCCAAAACCTCCGCCTCCACTGTTACGTCCCAAACTACTCAAGATAATTACATCAAGCAAACTTGGTCCTCCGCCCGAATTTCCAGAATTGCCACCATTATTTTTGTTTTTAGACAGTAAGAAAAGTACAATGAAAACAATAATTATGATAGGTACAATAGGAAAATTTTTTCCTTTATTTTGTTTTCGTTCTCCTTTGTATTTGCCTTTAAAAACATCAAAAAGCGCATCGGTACCTTTGTCTAAACCATTGTAATAACTTCCGGCTTTAAATTCAGGTATGATAATGTTCCTGATTATTTCTCCTCCAATTCCAGCTGTTAATCGGTCTTCAAGGCCGTAGCCAGGATTGATTGCAATTTTTCTTTCGGCTTTTGAAACTAATATAACAACTCCATTATCATCTTTGGATGTGCCACCAATTCCCCAGGTTTGTCCCCATTTTGTGGCTAAAAGACTGACGTCTTCTCCTTTCAAACCTTCAATAGTTATTACTACAATTTGAGTTGTTGTAGAATCGGAATATCGAATCAGTTTTTCTTCTAATTGTGTTTTCTCTTCTGCATTTA
>CALPPA020000131.1 GCA_943325355.2 Klebsiella pneumoniae
CTAAATTTCCAAGTTTTTTTCTGGTCTGAAAAACATTTTTCGCTACTTTCTGCCTCAGCTTGTGTGACAATAACAATGGGTGTGTCAAATGTTTTGTGAGCTAATTCATATCGTTTTACTTGCGCGGAAGTAAACACTTCGTTTCTATTCAACAATTCCCCTGTTGCGTTCAAAACGTGATCTGCTGGAACAGTAATATTTACATCAAAATCTCCAAAGGGCAGTGTAAATTCTCCACTTCCCCAAAATTGCATATTTTGCCAGCCCTCAACATCGTTGTAAACTGCCATTCTAGGGTAAAACTGAGCAATAACATAGAGTTTATTTCCGTCTTTTTCGAATAATTCATACCCTGATCGACCACCGTCTTGTTGATAATTGTTGATGTTATACCACCATTTTATAGAAAAAGATACTTTTTCACCAGGTTTCATTGGCGTAGCCAAATTGATGCGCATCATCGTATAATTGATAGAATATGACATTGCATTTCCTTTTGAGTCTTTTAGATATTCAATATTAAAACCGCGGTCTAATCCTTGTTTCAAAAATTTATTGGCAAAATTATTTGGAGTGAATACTTCTTGTGTCCTTTGATTTTCTGCTAATGGAGTTTGTGAATTTTTGGCGGCTTGGTTTTGGTCTAGTTGCACCCATAAATACTCTAAAGTATCGGGGGAATTGTTATAATACGTTATCGTTTCAGAACCGCTTAATCTCGAATTTTTGTCGTCTAATTCAATATCAATTTTATAATCGGCTTTTTGCTGATAATAAGCAGGACCAGGAGCACCTGATGCGGTACGAAACATATTGGGTGTTGCCAATAAATCATACATTTGGCTGAATTTATTAGAATCAACTTTTCCAGATTCTTTAACCGATGGAGTAGTTGGATTAGTCTGAGCGAATGAAAGCAGTGGGAAAATGATTAGTACTATAATTTTTTTCATAGAAAGAAAGCCTTTTTTAAATTGGTGTGAAATAATATAATGATTGCCTTTGAATTAGTATTTAAATATTTTAGAAGTTATTAAACTTGTTAAAATAAAACTTTTTTTATCGCCAGAAACAGTGACATTAATCCTGTTTTGTTGATCAGAAAAATAATCAATTAAAACGGTATTGTTTATTTCGAGAGAATTTATTTTGGAAACCCCTTTTATGTTCCCGTAACAAACAATTTCGTCGCCCTCTATTTCTTTACTTAAAAAATTTACAAGGTTTAGTTGTCCATTTACTTTTATCGAAACATTTTTGGCTAAATAGTCTTTTAAAATCTTTAAATCCTCAGGAGTTTCTTTTTCATCACCGATAGAAATTTTGGTTTTGTATTTTCTTTCAAGGGCTTTGTTTAAATCCTCGATATGAATTCGGGAAGTGATTTGAAGCATCTTCTTTTCTGAAGCATAATTTATTTGGTACAATGCCACGTGAAATTTATGAACAGAATAAGAGGATAAGACAACAATAAGTATTGGTAATAAAATAGATGAGATTTGTTTTTTCATTTTTCAAAAATAGTAAAAATTATAAAAATTTGGTTTTATAAGTAAAGAAATGGTTAATAAATTGCATTTTAATTTTCATCGGTAATGATTTCATTGTACTTTTTTGCCAAAGGGACTATCAATAGCTCTATTTTGGTTTTATTTTTAGATTTCAAAACCTCAGCAAAAATCTGGTCATCTATGCAATAATATTGGAATCCTCTGATGTAATCGGTAGGAATTTTAAGTGTTTTTGCAAAATAATCCTTTTTATATAGGGCATCAATAATTGCTAACAATCGTTCTTTCTTTTCTACTTCAATTTCTTTTTTGATCATAGCTGTTCGGCCATTAATAGCATTTAAAATGGGATCAACAGCCAGAGAACCTCCTAAAATCACCAACAAATGTATTGGTTTAAAATCGCCTGCAGTGTATAACTTTCTTTCCATTGGAGTTCGATGTTTAATTCCTTTGGGAGAAATTCCTAATGAAACCGCATTTAATTCAAGATTATTATTGACGATTACTTCCTTAAGTTCAGTGGTTTTAGAAATCATTTTTATAATAATCAACTCTGATTTTAAATCCTCTTGTTCAATGATTTTTCGGTGATATTCTATATTTACTGATGAAAAAACCAGCAAATCTTGGGCTTTGGCCAAAATGTAAAATTCGCCATTGCTATCGCTGATAGTGCTCTTTTCGTTCACTAAATTTACAATTGTTACACCTTCGACATTGCCAGATGCAACACTAATTTTTCCGTGAAGTGTTTTCTCGACTGTACTTTGGGCAAAAGTCAATTGATAAATAAATAGTAGTATAAGGATTTTATTCATCCTTAAAACCTATTAAATCATTGAATTTTTCAGCCAAAGGAACAATTAAAAACATCGTCATAGTTTTGTTTTTAGATCGTAATGCCGTTGCCAATTTTTCATCTTCAATACAATAAAATTGAAACCCTTTAACATAATCAGCAGGTATTTTCAGTGTGTTTATATAATATTCCTCTTCAAAAAGAGCATCAATTTTTGCTAACAAATTATACTTTTTTTCAACTTCAATTTCTTTTTTAAGCATTTCTGTTCGACCTGATATCATATTCAAAAGGGCGTCACCAGGTGTTGAAGTTGCTGTAAATAATCTCCTTTCGGCAGGCGTAAATTTCTTGATCCCTTTAGGAGAAATTCCTAATGAAACCGCATTTATTTCTGGATGTTTATTGACGATTACTTCTTTGAGTTCGGTGATTTTGGCGGCCATTTTTATGATAATGATGTCTGCTTTTAAATCTTCTTCTTCGATTATTTTTCGGTGATATTCTAAATTTACCGATGAGAAAACTAGTAAATCTTCGGCTTTGGCCAAAATGTAAAATTCGCCATTGCTATCGCTGATAGTGCTTTTTTCGTTTACTAAATTAATAATATTTACACCCTCAATAGTACCGGATGCTACAACAATTTTTCCGTGAAGTATTTTCTCGCCACTAGTTTGACCAAAAGTTATTTGGCAAAGTAATAGAAAAAATAAGAAATGAAACCTTCGCATAGGCGATTTTTCTTTTTTAGTAACGTAAAAGTATCTAATACTCTTCCAAATTAAATATTAAGAACTTGGTAAGAATATGTTAATTAAAAAAAATGGAATGCTACATCAAAAGCACGATTTCATATCTTTATCCCAAACTTAGTATCTTGAAAAAAATATGAAAAATTTAATTATTGCCAGTACTTCAACCCTTCACGGAGGAGATTATTTAGAGTATTTATTACCTGAGTTGCAGCTTCATTTTAAGCATTGCAAAACAATCTTATTTATTCCTTTTGCTAGACCTGGCGGAATTTCGCACGATGAGTATACAAAAAAAGTGGCGCTGGCTTTCGCCAAAATAAGCAAAGAACTAAAAGGAATTCACGAATTTGAAGATTTTTCTAAAGCTATTGCTAATGCTGAAGGAATATTTACAGGTGGAGGAAATACTTTTTTACTGGTTTCCCAATTATACAAAAACAGCATAATGACACTTCTCGCAGACGCTGTCAAAAATGGAACTCCTTATTTAGGAACAAGTGCAGGCAGCAATATTTGTGGTTTGACCATGCAAACTACTAATGATATGCCTATTATTTATCCGCCAAGTTTTCAAACACTGGGGTTAATTCCATTTAATTTGAATCCGCATTATCTCGATCCAGATTTACAATCAAAACATATGGGAGAAACCCGTGAAACCAGAATTAACGAGTTTCATTCTTTTAATACTATTCCTATTTTAGGATTGCGAGAAGGAAGCTGGCTAGACGTGAAAGGAGTTGAAATAACTTTGAAAGGCAACTTGACTGCACGACTATTTAGACAAAACCAAACCCCCGAAGAAATTGAAAGTGGGTCAGACTTGAGTTCTTTAAAGTAAAAAACCCCATCAGCGAAGGCGGATGAGGTTTTTAGAGCGAAAGACGAGGCTCGAACTCGCGACAACCAGCTTGGAAGGCTGGAGCTCTACCAACTGAGCTACTTTCGCATTACAACGGTGCAAATATAATTAATTACTTAGCTTCTTTGCAAGTTTTTTTTGAAATTCTTATGAAAAAGGATTATTTTTTTTTTAACCATTTTAAAACTAAATCATTATAAAATCATTATTTTTATGTATTAAAGGCAATTATAACAAATAATACTAACGTTTTCTCTAGACAAATTATTCCCATTAAAGCCAAACCTATACAAATCCCTCATAATGTTTATTGTGTTTTAATTTTTAAAAAGATAAAAATGAATAAATTTTTTATTTTAGTATTGATTTTCATTGCCTTAAGTTGCCAAAAAGAAGCAAGAAAAAAAGTGGCTCATCCTATTCCTGCTCCACTTCCAGTGATTTTGGTCGAGGGAAAATCAGTATTTATAGATAGTGTTTTGTTAAAGCCTTTTGGCGGTAAAATTTTAAAAGAGTTTTATTTAGCTACTGGTTTTAAATCGGTTTGGCAATCCAAAAAAGATCGAAGAATTATACTGGAACAACTCATAAATTCCGAGGAAGAAGGATTGAATCTTGCAAATTATGAAGTAAATAAATTACAGCAATATGAAAAAAAATACGATAGTTTAAATGATAATGAAAGAGCAAAATATGATGTTTTGCTGACGCATAAACTTCAAAAATACATCTCTCACCTGAGTACTGGACGATACAATCAAAGGGATTTTTATAAAAATTGGGATTTAAAAAAGGATACAATTGATATAAACAGAACGATAGCCATTTTACTTAAAATAGATTCTTTGAAGTATAAAATGGAGCAGTTAAAACCCAATCATATTGTTTACAAAAGTTTGAAAAAAGCCCTCAAAATCATTAATACTTTCCCAGATTCTACTTTTAGCCCGATTGAAATTGCAACTAAAATTGTTCTAAATGACACGAATCCGTCAATAATTGATATAAAAAAGAGATTAATTTATTGGAAAGATATGAAGCCAAAAGACAGTCTTTCTGCTATTTACGACAGTGATATGAACGAGGCGATGAAGAAATTTCAAATCCGTCACGGTTTAGCAGCCGATGGAGTTGTTGGAACGGGTACGATTGCAGCTTTAAATTTTTCTAAAAATCATCGAAAACAACAAATTCTCACTAATCTTGAGCGTTGGAAATGGTTTCCAAAAGAGATGGGAAAGGAATATTTAATTGTAAACATTCCAGATTATAAATTGACTTTGGTTAAAAACAATGACACGATAAGAACCCATAAAGTTATCGTAGGAAGAGATAAACGGCCAACTCCGGTGCTTTCGTCAAGATTAAGTAATGTGATTTTGAATCCTACTTGGACTGTGCCACCCACTATTTTGAAGGAAGATGTAATTCCGGCTATTTCTAGGAATCGAAGATATTTAGCTCAAACTAATATAATTGTTTACGACGCTAATGGCAATGAAGTTTCTGCAAATAATTGGAAACTCTCCAATGCAAAAAGGTATCGATATGTGCAAAGCCCAGGAACATTTAATTCTTTGGGGATGGTTAAATTCTCTTTTCCAAACCCGTTTTCGATTTATTTGCACGATACCAATCATCGAGATTTTTTCGGGAAACAAAAACGTTCTTTGAGTTCAGGTTGTGTCAGAGTTCAAAATCCATTAGAATTGGCCGAATATTTGCTTGGCGATGAAACCA
>CALPPA020000132.1 GCA_943325355.2 Klebsiella pneumoniae
CGGAACTACCTTAGCTTCTGGATTAGAAATTGTAGTTGGCAATTCATAGAACAAGCTGTTTTCGAAACGCATTTTCAACAAGTTCATATAGGTTTTGGCGAAAGCCAATTCCTCTTCAACAGAAACCAGTTCTTTGTCTTTTTGTTCCAAAACATAGCGATAAATCTTGGACAAAGAAGTGGTGAAACGTTGTGCATTTTCTGGATTTTCTTCTATCAAAGAACTCAAAACATTTAAACTATTGAATAGAAAATGAGGGTCAATTTGGTTTTTCAAACTTTCAAATTTCGCCGAAGCAGTTCCAGCTATTATTTTTTGAACTTTTAATTTATTTTCTTGTGATTTTTTGTAAAAATGAAAAAAATGTATTCCCAAAATAACTACAAACGTTATAATTGAAGAACCAATGTAGTTTACTAGTTTTTCATTTGCTACAAATTCAGAAAAAGATAATTTATTGATAATTACCTCTCTAAAAAATTGCAAGAAGAAAATTGTTATTAATGTTACAAAAAATGAACTGATAAAACCAATAATAATTCTTCTTGGCGAATAATTTTCAATTCCATAAAAATCATCTAATTTGATATATAATGTGGCATTTACAAAATACAAAGTAATGCTATAAAAAACAAAAGTAAAGAAATGAATTCCAATAAAATGACCTGCATAATACCCAGATTCATAGGCTGTTGCGATTTTAGGTGCATTACTTATATAATCAATCAAAATTAAAATAAAATAGATAACCAAACTTATCAATAAAGCTCTCGGAATTTCTTTTAATAGTCTGTTCATAATTTTATTTATTAGTCCAACTTCAATTTCTAGACACTCTACTTATAATTTATTAATCTGTTCTCTTTCACATTTTGGAGAAAAAGGGGTTTCCAGTTTAAAAGTAGTAAAAAGTCCGATAGCTTTTTTAAGCTACTCTTTTGTCTATAAGAAACTGCAAATATAGAGTATGAGTAAGATGATAATTTTGGTCATACTTTCCAATTTTTTGGTAGTTGATTAATTCTTGAACAAATTTATGCTTATTGTTATTGTTTTAAAATTTATACTTACCCAACTGTAGAATTTTAGGGATGAGTTGTATCCTTGCTTGTTTTCATTTATATTTACGACAAACTAGTGCCTTTTATGAAGACCGAAAAAGAAAAAATGATAGCTGGAGAAGAATATCTTGCAGGCGATTCTGTTTTGGTAAAAGACAGACGAAAAGCAAAAAACCTTCTGCATCGATTAAACGTAATTGAATATAGAATCACTAAAAAAGCAAGAGAAATAATTCAGGAATTGATTCCAAATGCTGGAGCCAATTTATATATCGAACCTCCATTTTTTTGTGATTATGGATACAATATTAGTTGTGGTGACAATGTGTATTTCAATGTAAATTGTGTAATTTTAGATGGTGCAAAAGTAACTATAGGCTCCAATGTGTTTTTTGCACCGGGAGTCCAAATTTATACTGCAAACCATCCACTCGATGCTGAGTCAAGAAGAACAGTTGAAAATGCGCTACCAATAACCATTGGTGATGATTGTTGGATTGGAGGAAATTCAATTATTCTTCCTGGAATAACAATAGGAAAAGGTTGTGTTATTGGCGCTGGTTCTGTAGTCACAAAAGACATTCCCGATAATTCATTAGCTGTGGGAAATCCGGCGAAAGTAATTCGGAAATTAAATATTTAGTTCATAAAAAATAAGTATTTTTATAACCAATAATAAATTTGACATCTTAATAATTACTAATTACAAACTAACATTATGAAACATTTAAAAACAGTTGCAGTTCTATCTTTAATTTTTGCAGCCAACACAATTTCAGCACAATCCACTTTTGAAAAATGGCCAGCCATCAAAGAATTTCACGAAATAATGTCACAAACTTTCCATCCTGCCGAGGAAGGTGATTTTGCTCCAATAAAAGCACGTTCTGAAGAAATGATGAAAAAAGCCACCAAGGTAGTAAATTCAGATATCCCTACAGAGTTTAAAACTGAAGCTATTTTAGCATCCGCTGGAAAATTAGAAAGTAAAAGTGCTGCGTTACACAAATTGGTAACTTCTGGTGCGAAAAATGAAGTTATTTTCAAATCACTGAATGATTTACACGACACATTCCACGAAATTGTGGGACTCTGTTCTGAAGAGAAATAATATTATTTATATAAAAAAGCCCAATTTGATTGGGCTTTGTTAATTTACAACATTAGTATAATCAAAATAGATATGCAAAAACAGTTTGTTTTCTGGACAGGAATTTTAGGTGTTCTCCTTTTTGTATTTACTTTTACTTTTTTTATTGTTTTAAATTTTAATCTTGATTCTCCATACAAAGGATTAATTCAACGAATTATTGAGGTAAGTATTTTATTCTGGATAGTCTATGGCTCATTTTATTTTTCAAATAAATCTTATCAACAAATCGTAATTCGTAATTCGTAATTCGTAATTTATATTTTACCTTTGACTTTTCAATAAAATACAAATTATGGTTTATAAATTTAGAGTAATTCTCGATACCGAGGAAGATATATTTAGAGATATTGCGATACTTGCCGATGACACTTTAGAAGATTTTCACAATGCAATTTTCAACTCTTTTGGTTTTGACGGGATGGAAGTCGCTTCCTTCTACACTTGTGACGACACTTGGAACCAAGAAGATGAAATTCCAATGTTTGATACCGGTGATATTCCTGGTGAACAAAAAACGATGAGCGATTATTTGCTCTCCGATATTTTAGATAAAGAAAATACCAAAATAATTTATGTTTACGATTTCATCAGTATGTGGACTTTCCTTGTAGAACTTGCAGCCATTGAAGAAATTGTAGCAGGAAACACCTATCCTGAAACCATTTTTTCGCACGGAGAAATGCCGGCCGAAGCAATGGAAAAACATTTTATTGCTGATGATGAAGAGGAAGAATACAATGAATTTGAAGATGACCTAGACGAAGAAGACCTTGATATGTTCGAAGGAGATGATAGTTTTGAAGACTTCGGATTTGAGGAAAACTGGAATTAATAAAGGGTTTAAAGTTGTTTAAAATGGTTTAAAAGTTTAAAGTTGTTTGGGTATGGCTATAATTACAAAATTTGAAGATTTAGAAATTTGGCAAGACGCAAGAAGACTTTCAAAAGAAATTACTTTCATATCTAAAAACACCGATTTAAACAAAGACTTTAAATTCAATGCTCAAATAAAAGACTCATCAGGATCAGTTATGTACAACATTGCTGAAAGATTTGAAAGAAATGGCAATGTAGAATTCCGTCAATTTTTATCCATTGCAAAAGGTTCTGCAGGAGAAGCTCGTTCTCAATTATATAGAGTTTATGACAATGAATATATCAATGAAGAAAAATTAAACTATTTAGTAATTGAATATGAAAAATTGAGCATTAAAATTCACAATTTCATCACTTACCTAAACAAAAAAGACTTCAAAGGCACAAAATTCATAGAACCACAAACCCCAAACTCTTAAACCACTTTAAACAACCTTAAACTTTTAAACAACTCAAAAACCTTAATGATAAACCTATTCAACACGCACATCGAAAACTTATCCATTCACAGAGTGGGAAACAAAAGCCGGAATGAAGCTATCTTTTTATCAGAGCAATCAATCAATTTAAATGATGAAGTTGTGCCTTTGATGAAAGAATATTTCTTCAGACCTTTTAGAGAAAAAGAGGAAAACTATTTTCAATTTGCACACGAAGTTGATTTAGAATACAATGATATGTTTAAGTTTGCTACTCAGATTTTTGAAAATCCTAGTAGTTTACACGAAATTTCAAAGCAAATAACGACGCATTTATTTGAGCAATCAAATCATCCACACATTAAAAACGGAGAGGTTTATGTGACGCATTTGACTAATGTAAATATCGACAATAATGTTGTAGATGCTATTGGAATCTTCAAAAGCGAATTACAATCTGACTTTTTGCAGTTTGAAGAAAAGGGATCAAATCTTGAAATGATTCTGCAGCACGGAATCAACCTGAGCAAATTAGACAAAGGCTGCATCATTTTTAATTATAAAAAAGAAGAAGGATATAAAATTTTGACTGTTGACAGCAATCGCTACGATGCTCGATATTGGTTAGAACATTTCCTATCCGTTGACGCATTTGAAGACGAGAATTTCATCACAAAAAAATACTTGAAATTTTGTCAAGGTTTTGCAAAAGATGTCGTTTTTCCTGCCGAAGACAAAAAGGAAGAAGTAATGTTTATGAATCGAAGCGTGAATTATTTTGCCAAAAATGACCAATTTGAAGAAAGTAATTTCTTGAATGAAGTTCTAGACAATCCAGATTTATTACCTGAGTTCAAAAATTATAAAGTTGATAAAGGCGAGAAGTACAGTATTGAAGATATAACTACTTTTCCAATAGCTAATTCTGCTGTTTCGGATGCCAGAAAATCGATAAAAAACGTAATCAATTTGGATACGCAAATCCAAATCAAAATGGATTTTATCAATCCTGAAAGTGCGGAGAAATATGTAGAAAAAGGTTGGGACGAAGAAAAACAAATGTATTATTACTTAGTATATTTTAATAAAGAAGTGAAGAACTAGTATTTAGTAGTTAAAATAATAAATCTTTAAAATCCTCAATTAGCATATAATTGAGGATTTTCTTATGTTATTAACATTCAAACACCAAATTAAAATTATTATCACTAATAAATAATTAAAATCTGTAAGTATTTATATCAAATATAAAGAATTTTATGCTTTTTATCGATTATATTTTACATTTAATCGTCTTCAATATATATTTACAGAACCAAATCAAAAACCATAAATTATGAGCGGCATTATTATTAGAGAACAAATATTCTCCAGTAAAATTTTATGTTCGTTTTTCGGACACAAAATCACTACCACTAGAAATGTTACGAATCATTTCAAGGAATATAAATGTTCCGTTTGTGGTTTAGAATTGACGAATGATTTAAAAGGTCATAAAATATATTTGACTCCACAGCTCAAAGATATTAACGAATCATTAATTAGTCTTTACAAAAAAAGACATATCCCTATTTAATAATATCCTTAAGCCACAAACGATGCTACTACTTCTACTAATAAAAAGCCTTTTATTATTGAAACAAGCGATAATAAGAAAACGAATTGCTCGTTCGACTGAGATTGAGATACCAATATCTAAGAATATCTTTTGATTTTTTTGATAAAGAGTTACCGGAGTAATTCGGTGTTTTTATAATTCCTAGCAATAAAATCAAAAGCAGAACTGAGAACATTTCCCATTGATTTTGCCCTCTTAAAATTAATATCATGCGTTAATCTGTGCAATTCAAATTTTAATTGTTCAACATTTTCCTCAGGAGCAATCGAGTCATTACCCATAATTTGCAATAATTTCTTGATTCTATTTTCAGCTGAATAAATTCTTTTAGCTAAAACAGAGCGTTCTTCATTTTTATATTGTTCAATAGAAGTATTTTGTAGTTTATCCTTAACTAATTTCACCATTGGATAATTTTCTTTGAAAAACTGGGGACGATACACTTTCAAATTACCTTCATAACATTGTTGGTCAAAATCAATTGGACGAATTCTATAAACCACTTGGTCAAAATCATGTATGGGAACAATAACA
>CALPPA020000133.1 GCA_943325355.2 Klebsiella pneumoniae
AATGGAGGGTGTTTGATAACGGCACGAACAATCAAAATGACTCTTTGTTGTCCCAAAGACAAGTTGCGAAAAGATTTATTTTTTAAATGACTCATTCCAATGACTTCAAACCATTGTGCCGCAATTTGTTTTTGTAAACTAGTCGGTTGAGTATACAATCCAATAGAGTCATAAAATCCCGACAGCATCATTTGTTCCAAACTCTGGGTTCTTTTGAATAAATGTGTCATGGAAGTCGAAAAAATACCGATATTTTTCTTGATGTCCCAAACACTTTCGCCACTTCCTTTTTTTCTACCAAAAAGATACAATTCCTGTCCAAATCCTTTTGGGTTTTCCCCAGTAATCATTGATAAAATCGTGCTTTTTCCAGAACCGTTTGGTCCAACAAGTTGCCAAAATTCTCCTTGTTTGATTGTCCAAAAGATAGAATTTACTATGGGTCTTTCGTTATAACTTACCGAAACTCCGTCCATTTTTACCAGAATGGTGTCGTTGCCTTTATACGAATACAATGGTTTTGGAATACCGGTTGTATGTGTTTTTTTAGTATTGCTTACAGCAGTATCGATTGGTTTTACCTGAAAAGAATCATCGGTTATTTGAGCCTTGTTTTCTATAAAAGGGAGCATATCTTCAGCTCGGTTTACCAATTGTATTAAGCCTAAAGAGGTGGATAATTGTTCTAAAGAATCCAACAGTATTTTTCTGGAGGCGTGATCTAAATGATCGAAAGGATTGTCTAAAATGATGTAATCCGGATTTTGATTCAGGCAATATTTTAAAAATTCCTTTTTTTGTTCGCCAGCTGAGAACGTGCGTAATTTTCTATTCAATGCTGCAGGAGCAGCTTCACAAATATCGTATTGTTCTTCTTTTTCTATGAATTGTTGAATAGTAATATCCGAAAAGAGAATCCCTGTCAAGTTATTGTAAACGGCCAATTCGCCAGTGTTATTCCCAGAAAGCAAGTTGTCGATAAATTGACTTTTATTTACAGTATCGTTTAGCAGGATGTTTCTATGGAGTTTGTTATTCATTGATAAAATAATATTTATATAGCTGAAATAGTTACTTGTTTTAATAGATTTTAGATAGTGATAACTTGTATTGGTTTTACTTATTAACCATTCAAAAATACTATAAATAAATCCAAATCAATTTTCGTTTTGAACTTTTCAATTTGTACTTTTGAAACTTTCAATAAAGAGAACTCATTATTATGAAAATTGTCATTTCCCCAGCAAAATCCCTAAACTTCGAAAAAGTTTTGCCTACTTCAAAACATTCGGAATCAATGTTTCTAAAAGAAGCACGCCAGGTTCACAAAGCTTTGAAACATAAATCACCCGCAGCACTTTCTGATTTAATGGATATTTCGGATAAACTGGCCGAGTTGAATTGGCAACGCAACCAAGATTGGAAAACTCCTTTTAGTCCTGAAAATTCACGACCAGCCGTTTTTGCTTTCGATGGAGATGTTTACACTGGTTTAGATGCATATTCAATTCCATTAGAAAAATTAGAGACTTTACAAGACCGTTTAAGGATTTTGTCAGGTTTGTATGGACTACTTAAACCGTTGGATTTAATGCAGGCTTATCGTCTTGAAATGGGAACAAAACTGTCTATTGGCGAAAGCAAGAATTTATATGAATTTTGGAAACCCATTATTGCAAAAGCATTGAATATAGAACTCAAAAAAGGGGAGTTGTTTGTCAACTTGGCGAGTAACGAATATTTTTCGGCGGTTGATGTCAAAGGGTTGAAAGTTCCTATAATCACGCCAGAATTCAAAGATTTTAAAGATGGAAAACTAAAAATAATCAGTTTCTTTGCCAAGAAGGCGAGAGGTTTGATGGTGCGTTATATTATTGATTCCAATGCAGAAACTATAGAAGACTTGAAAGGATTTAATTATGAGGGTTATCAATTTGATGCTAATTTATCAAAAGGGAATCAGCTTGTCTTTACGAGGTAACTTTTAATTATTTTTTATAGAAAAGCATCCGCCATGGCGGATGCTTTTGTATTTTTAAGTTTAATCCATTTGCACTGAAATGGGTAAATTATACGAAGTTCTAACTGGTTTTGAGCCTATCATTCCTGGTGACCATTTTGTTTTCAAGGATTTCAAAACCCTGATGGCTTCTTTTCCTAAACCATAGCCGGGATCTCTTTTGACTTGAATATCGGTCATAGTTCCGTCTCTCTCGATTACAAAAGATACGTAAACTTTTATGGTGCTCATTCCTTCGATTTCTGGCTTTTCGAAATTATTGCCAACATACGTATAGAATTTGTTGATTCCACCCGGAAATTCAGGAAGTTTATCTAATTCAGCTGGATTATTTATTGCTTTCCCATCATCAATTGGTACTATTGGATTGTTGCTTATTTCAGTACTTGTTCCTGTACCTGTTCCGCCTTCAGTCCCTGAATGTAACGTTTGATTTCCAAGAGTTTCATTATTTGTAGGAATAGCAACTAGTGCATCTGGAGTCGATGAAACTACCATTGGTGTTAAAACCGTGGTTTCTTGTGGAGCATTTATTGGGCTATTAGTAACTGGTATTTTGGGTTCATCAGGTAATACAGTATAAGGAGTTACAGTAAGAATCTCATCAAATGTTGGCACAACTTCTATAACGATTGGTTTACCAAATACGTTAGCTATCGAGAAAATTGCTCCAATAGCGGTAATCAATAAAAGTCCTGAAAAAAAAGCCATCACGGTAGTTTTTGAGCTTTCACGGCGCAATTGATAAGCACCATATTCTTTGTTCTTGTTTTCGAAAACAAGATCAATCCATCGGGTTTCGTAAATACTTAATCTAGACATAATTTCTGTTTTAATTGGTTAAGTATCTATACAATCATACGCAATGGTTTTAACATATAACGCAACTAATTGTCATTATAATATATAAAATGTTGATTATTTTTTAATTATTTTAACAAGAAGAATAAGGTTCTTTATTTTTGGGGTTGAAAGAGGTTTACAGTGATAATAGGACTCCATTTATCAAAGTCAATTTTGTTGCTTAAAGGATGTTAGAAAAAGTAATTTATTTAATACTATATTTTGTCTTGTTTAGACTCCCAATACTTTCGAATAATTGTAATTCAATTCCTTTTTTTAGATCTCTACTTGCAGTTGCTGATGATAAATCTTTAAATGTATTCATATAATCTTTTCTAGTAAACTCTTTTATTCCAAGTTTTATGAAGTATTCTAATCTATCAATATCTTTTAAAATTCTATTATTGTAATTAAGCAAACTTTCTAGAGATTTGTTTATTACATCAAGCATATATTCAATAAAGAATGTTGATTTTCCAGCTTTATCACTTAACGAAAGTGATTTATAATATTCATCTTGAGTTTGACTAATCAAAGTTTCAAATGGTAGAAATTCAAATACTGGATATTCATTCATTAATATTAAAGTCTGCCACAATCTTCCCATTCTTCCATTGCCATCTAAAAAAGGATGAATGAATTCCATTTCATAATGAAAAACACAACTTTTTATTAATGTCAATTCATCTGAATCTTTAAGATATTCAAATAAATTTTTCATTTGGAACGGAACATTTTCAAAAGGTGGAGCAATGTGCTCAACATTTGTTCCTTTAACGATTCCGACTCCTTGATTTCTATATTTTCCGGCACTTTCAATTAATCCATTCATTAATTCAAGATGCGCTTTTAAGAAGCTTTTATCCGAAAAATAGTTGTATTGGTCTAGTTTTTCATAAACTTTGATTGCATTTAACACTTCTAAAACATCTTTTTCTGGACCAATAATCCTTTTATTTTCAATTAATGCCGTGATTTGTTCTTCTGTTAATGTATTGCCTTCAATTTTTAAAGAAGAATGAATCGTTTTGATTCTATTTTGTTTTCGTAATTGTGGGGATTGTTTACTCAGATAATTGGCATTGACTTCTCCAATTTTTTCAGAAATTGAAGTAATCAACTTTAAAATTTTAGAAGTAATGTCATAAGGTGGTTTCATTGATACTATCATTTGATAGTATCAAAAGTAGTTTTTTTAAACTGAACGTCCAAATGTTATTCTTGCGAACGTTCTGGTACTAAAGCGGGGATATTACACAAAAAAATGGCGAGTAGCTATAAATGTTTTTTGATGTTTAGAGGCTTTTTCAACGTTTTGCCGCTTGGCGAGGTTGCGGAACGTTATTTTTTAGAAAAACGAAAATAATAAAAAAAAGCGTCCCGAAACAGAATTCTAGCGATGGCGTTTGACAGCTGTTATGCTGCGTTGTTCTCGATTGGCTTGATATTCTCAAAACTATGTTTTTTAGAATTACTTTCTTCTTCCAAATCATAATCATCTTGTAGTCCAAGCCAAAACTTTGCACTTGTGCCTAAATATTTAGAAAGTCTCAATGCTGTATCAGCAGTAATTCTTCTTTTTCCTTTAAGAATTTCACTAACTCTTGTCTGCGGAATAAAAGTGTCTTTTGACAAGCGATACGCTGTAATTCCTAGCGGTTCAAGAAACTCTTCTTTTAAAACTTCGCCGGGATGTATGTTCTTTAAATTTTCCATAGCTTATAATTTTAATGATAATCTATAATTTGCACTTCAAATGCGTTATCGTTTTTCCACTTAAAAATAATTCTCCACTGATTGTTAATTCTGATACTATAAAATCCAGATAAATTCCCACTTAATTTTTCTAAATGGTTTGCTGGCGGAATTCTAAGGTCAACTACATTTTGAGAGTTATTGATCATTCTCAATTTTCGTCTAGCAACATTTTGAATTTCACTCGGTAATTTTCTCGACTGAATTCCGTCACAGATTTTTTCTGTTTCTTTATCTCCAAAACTTTTAATCACGGCTAAATCTTAAATACTAACGCCAAAGGTAAGTAATTGTTTTCTTCTGTGCAACACAATGCGGCATAACGGTTTGCGGCTTGGCGAAGGTGGCGAACTTCGTACCAGCATATTTTCCACTAAGATAAAATTTATTGCGAAAGAAAAATGTGAATTTTGCACATTTTTCGCCATTTCTTGAAACGGCTGTTATATGCCGTTTCGTTTATAGTTAATTAGGAATATCCATCATCTGATGCAATACTCTAACAATTTCCACAATTCCATCTTCTGCTTTCTTGTAGATGATTAGATGTGAGTTTACTCTAAATTGTCTGTAACCCGACTTAATTTCTCCAATATCTTTTCCTCCTTCAAAATCTTCAACTATAAATTCTATTTCTTGATAAATTAGGCGATAATAATGATTAGCTTGATTTAACGACCAATTTTCTAAAGTGTAAAGCCAAATTTTGTCTATATCTTCTAAAGCTTTTGCACTTATGCGATATTCATTTTTCATAAATGCTTTTTGTGAAGTTTGGCCAAATGAGCTTCTGAATCAAAATTTGAAACCATTCCACTTTTCTCGCCGATTTCGATTTCGTCTCTAAACTTCTTTATTTTTTGCTCTTCTAATTCTAGCAATCTTAAAGCTGTTCGCACAACTTCACTTGCAGAACTAAAACGTCCTGAAGAAATCTCGTCACTAATGAAACTCTCAAAATAATCTCCTAATAAAATTGATGTGTTCTTTGCCATAATTTTTCATTTAAAACTCAAAT
>CALPPA020000134.1 GCA_943325355.2 Klebsiella pneumoniae
ACTTTGCCCGTTGCTAACACTCAATATAGAGTAGTAGTAAATAATTTAACGTCAAATGTGGCAACATTGACTCTTGATCCTCTATCAGTTGCTTCAACAATAACAGGAGCCTCTCCAGTTTGTTTTGGAGGAAATAAAACGCTTACTTATGGAACAGGATCGATAGGAAGCATTCAATGGCAATTGTCAACCGTTTCGAGTACCACTGATTTTGTTGATATTGATTTGGAGAACAAACAAACTTACAACGCAACTAATTTACAAGAGACTACTTGGTTTAGAGTGATGAATACCAGTGGAGATTGCAGTCCTGTTTATAGCGCAGCGGTTCAAGTACTAGTGAATCAATTGCCAGTTGCAGGTTATATCGACGGTGGGGATATTAATGTTTGCAAAAGTTCCAATTCAACTGAATTGATTTTGAATGATTATGAGGGGAAAATTCAATGGGTAAGAGCAACAAATATCGCCGGTCCTTATTCTCCCATAACAAATGCTACTGCTGCTTCATACAAAGCCAACGCCTTGTCAGCTACAACATATTTTAAAGCCGTACTAACTAGCGGGGATTGTTTGGCTGAAAGTACTGATCCTGTTGCCATCATCGTTGATCCGACACCAGTTTCAAAATTAATTACGGGAGCGGCTGATGTGTGTTTTGGAGACAATATAAAACTTACGTATGGTTCAGATTCTGTTGGAGACATTTTATGGCAGTCATCTACAACTTCAAGTATTGATGACTTTTTTGATATTGACAACGAAACAGGAATAACATTTACGGCAACTAATTTACAGGAAACAACTTGGTTTCGGGTAATGAATTCAAGTGGAGAATGCAATCCAGTGTTTAGCCCAGCAGTCAGGGTTTTAGTTAACCCTCTCCCAATTGCTGGCAATATTGATGGAGGCGGAGAAACTGTTTGTAAATCTTTAAATTCTACGGTATTATCTTTATCCAATTATGATGGTACTATAAAATGGCAAAGAGCCACAGATGTTAATGGCCTTCCCGGTACTTTTGCAGATATTCCGGCAGCTACAAAAGATACGTATACGGCAGCATCATTAACAGCTACTACACATTACAGGGCTGTCTTATCCAGCGGTAATTGTAAATCAGAAATAACAGATTCAGTTGTTATATTTGTTAATCCAACGCCTGTTTCAAAGTTAATAACCGGCGCATCTCCAACATGTAAAGGAGGCAGTAAAGTTCTTGTTTACGGAGAAGATTCTTTAGGAGATATCCAATGGCAATATTCAACGACCGCAGGAACTGCCGGTTTCGAAGATATTCCAGGTGAAACGGGACTGGTATATTTAGCATCTGACATACAACAAACAACTTGGTTTAGAGTATCTAATTCGATTGGCACATGTAATCCTGTTTATAGCCCTATAGTTCAAATTACAATAAATCCTCCTCCCGTTGCAGGATTCATTGAACGCGGTATTACAATCGTTTCAAAAAAAATAAATACTACAGAATTGACATTAAAAGAGTACAAAGGAACAAGTATTCAATGGCAAAAAGCCGCAACATTAAATGATACTTTTACCGATATCCCTGACTCAACCTCCCCGACCTTTGTTGCAAACGGATTAACTGATAATGGCTATTATAGAGTGATTGTATCGAGCGGTATTTGTGCTGAAATTGCGTCAGAACCCGTATTCATTAATGTTAATTCTGATTTTAAAGTTACTGCGTTTCCGAATCCATTTGATTCAGAATTTAATATAAATCTAACTCCATCAAGTCTTGACCCAGTTGAAATAAAAGTGTATGATATAACTGCAAGAATTATCGAAAATCAAAACATTGATTCTTCTGAAATAAATGCAAAGCAATTTGGTGGAAATTATTTGCCAGGTTTTTATACAATCTTCATCAAACAAGGACAACAAGAGAAAACTATTAAAGTAATAAAAAGATAAATTAAAATCCATTTGAACTAGAACAGATCGTTAACCTTACCGCTATGTTACTAGTTGTTATTGAAGAAATCCATAGTTTCAAATTCTGTACACTTCCTGGAATTGTGATATTAATATTTGTTGCTTGGCAAGACTGTCCTGAAATAAGAAGGGGGACATAGAAGATATTAGTAATGTCTTAAAACATTTTTTCAATATGTAAGTAGAGAAAATCTTTGAGAACCACAACGATCTTTCTGTCGGAAATGCGGTCTAAGTGCATTTAATTGGAGCTTGAGTAATGAGTTCAAAAAAATTGCTAAACTCTATGAGACGTTGCATAATAGATTAAAAAAATTAATTGAAGTCAGCATATAAAATAAGAACATTTAAATGGTCATAAATATGACATAATTTTATGAAAAGATTTCGTAGATAATTTGTTCTATATAGAACAAATTAAAAAATGGATATTTAGAATAAACACACCATTATAAACATCAAGGGCACTCGAGAGTTGACTCGAATAGGCAAAGCAATCCTTTAGTTTTGTAAAAGCAATCAAGTGGTCTCTCTCCGGTCGGGCTTATGCATCCACAATACCCCTTCATTTCGCTTCGTTCATTCGTTAGCTTTCCTTTCTCCTTTCTCTAAATTCCAGCCGTATTCTGTCTGCCTCCCTTAATGTTTTCAGCGGTTGCTCCTTCACACAGCCATCGGGGTTGGCTCCGCTTACCTCATTATATTTTTAAGAAACTCTTAGTTGATATATACAAATCACTTGTATCAAATCATTTTGTTGAGGTCGCTTTGCCCTTAATCAAGGTGCCCCGTCGCGGAGGGTGTCTTATGTTTTTTTCCCGCCGTTTCAAGCTGCTATTCCTTCTCTCTACTCCGCAAGCTTCGTTCCGTTCTCGGTCTAGCATGGCTGTTCGAATCCTGCCACCCGGACAACTTTGTGTCAATTCTCCAAAAAATGGCTGTAAATCGCATGATTTACAGCCATTTCTATTTTTTGTACTCATTTGAAAATATTCTCCACAGTTCACTTCCAAAGCGATTAAATTGCTTTAAAAAAACTTACAAGAGTTACGATTTTAAAAAAAACCTTCTGATTCCGTTTTTTATAATTGATAAAAAAAACCGACATATTACTAGGCCGGTTTTACTCTAAAAATAAATAGTTTATTTTTTATTGGTCTGTTATCATAAATTTAACTTTTCTCACTAAACTTCTAGCATCGGTAGAATCAACATTAACTGAATCATCTTCTCCTTTAGAAATAATTCTCATTCTTGAAGGTGAAACTCCAGCTTTAATCAATATTTCTTTTAGATTTTGTGCTCTGGCAGTTGCCAATTTTTCATTCATTGTAGCAGTTCCAATTTGATCTGTATTACCTATAATATCAACAGTTGCTGTTGGGTTATTTCTTAAATATGTTAATACAAATCCAATAGCTTCTGTTGAATTACTTGCAGGTTTAGCATCGCCTGTATTAAAGTAAACTGCAACATAACCGTCGTTTATTAATTTTTTCGCTAAATCGGTATCAGAAATACCTGTATACATACCTTCTGTAATAATTGTTGTTGATGTTGTGGCAGGAACTACTGACTCGACCTTAACTTCAGTTTTAGCTGGATCAACAGCAATAACTGGAACAATAGCTTTATCAATGGCCACTTCAGTGTCAAGTTTAGTTTTGTTTACATCAACCTGATTTTGTTTTTTGTTATTATTTAATGCAAATGACAATCCTAAAGTGGTTGAATACATATGCCCTTCGGCGTTATTGCTCAATCCAGAGTGCTTGCCGTTCCAAGTCAAATTTTGACCATAATTATTGAAAGAACTAACATCGGCAAAGATGGATATATTTTTTGAAATTCTATATATAGGTGTAATACCATAAACAAGTCCTCCATAATTATCGTTAGGGCTAACTATTTTATTAAAGTCGGATGCTATAGGATACATAATAGCTATATTTATTCCTGCATGTACTAATATATTAAATCTAGAAACATAATTTACAGGTCTGATCCAACTATTTAAGTTGAATACGGCTTGAATTGTGGTTCTATAGTTAGCTACTTCAAAAGGTTTGCTCCTATTCTCCGGGTTGTTGGTGAATCTATCAAAAGCTATATCCATTTTTACAGCAACAATTTCAGAAAATTTGTAGGTAGCTCCAACTGTATAACAATTCAATAGAAATCCACCAAATAATTGATTATTAACACTTGTGTAATACCCTACGGTATAAGGTCTAGTACCGTTGCTTATTCCAGTTCCTAATTCGATAGACCATTTACTATTAGCCACTTTTGCAATTGAAGAATCTTTTTCGACTGAAGAGTTAGTTTTCTCCTGCGAAAAAACAGTAGTAAAAACAAATAAAAATAGAAAGATAGTCTTGTAGCTTTTCATAAAAATAATATCAGTTGTAACCATTTCGCAAATGTATTTAATTAATTTCTCAATTACTCAGTGAGACAATATATATAACAATTTCTAAACATTCATTAGCTTTTAAATCCTTTTTCAAAAGGATTATTGGGCAAATTAAATCAAAAAAATAAATTATATTTTATTTAAAATTCACATAGTCAATTATTTAAAAAAATAAATTGAGTAGACTTACAGTGTTACGCTATAAATCATGAATTGTTAATTATAAGTTAACATAAGTTGTCATTTTTTGCATTTAATTTGCGAATATAATTAAAAAATTTAAATATGAGGTCTTTTTTCACAGTTTTACTTTTAATAATTTCACACTTTTTCTTTGGTCAGAATAGCTCCATTAGTGGATCTGTCGTTGATGATTCTAACGGTGGGGCGTTGCCAGGAGTAAATATAATAATTAGAGTATTAAAATTGAGCACTACGACAGACTCAGATGGAAAATTTATTTTTAGAAATGTAGCTACAGGGAGCTATGATGTGGAGTTCTCATACATTGGATACCAACCTAAAATCATTTCTGAAGTTATTACGAAATCCAATGAAGTTACCTACCTAAATACGACTATTGCTGAAATTAAAAATGAACTTACCGAGGTAGTCATTACAAGAACAAAAGCAAAAGCAGAATCAATTAAATCATTGTTGGTTGCGCAAAAAAATAGTATAACCGTTTCCGATGGTATCTCAGCCGAATCAATAAAAAGAACTCCTGACAGAACTACCTCCGATGTTCTGAAAAGGGTAAGCGGTGTAAGTATTCAAGATAATAAATTTGTAATTATTAGGGGTTTAAATGATAGGTACAATACTGCCTTAATAAACGGCGCTCCATTGCCAAGTTCAGAACCGGATAGGAAAGCATTTTCTTTTGATATTTTCCCTGCAAATATGCTAGATAATTTAGTGATAACCAAAACTGCTTCTCCTGATATGCCAGGCGAATTTGCTGGAGGAGTCATTCAAATCAATACAAAATCGGTTCCTGACAAAAATTTTCAATCGTTAACTATTGGTTCAGGATACAATACTATAACTACATTTAAAGAACAAAAAGAATATAAAGGGAGCAACACCGACTGGTTAGGATTTGACAATGGAGCCAGAGATATAGCACCATCGATTCCTAGTACTGAGGAATTCAAGCCATTAAACGGTACTCCTGAAGCAGCAGCTGTTGCTAAAACATTTGAG
>CALPPA020000135.1 GCA_943325355.2 Klebsiella pneumoniae
AACATTTGTGGATTGCTAATATTCAAGTTCAAAGAATGTGTATTTCTGGAATGGGATTCACAGGTTCAGATATTGGTGGTTTTGCTGAACAACCTTCTGGCGAACTGTATGCTCGTTGGATTCAATTGGGGGTTTTTCACCCTTTTTGCAGAACGCATTCTTCCGGTGATCACGGTGATCAAGAACCTTGGGCTTTTGACGAGGAAGTTATCGATATAACTAGAAAGTTTGTCAATATGCGCTATCAATTGTTACCTTATTTATACACTATGTTTTGGCAATACATTGAAGAAGGAATACCTATGTTAAAGCCATTAGTATATTACGATCAAGATGATATACAAACCCATTACCGAAATGATGAGTTTATTTTTGGTAACCAAATCCTAGTTTGCCCAATTCTTGAGCCGAATTCTTTAGGGAGAAGGATGTATATTCCACGAGGTCAATGGTACAATTACTGGACGAACGAATTAATTTCTGGAGGAAAAGAAATCTGGGTTGACACTAAGTTTGACCAAATTCCAATTTTTGTAAAAGCAGGAGCCATAATTCCAAAATATCCCGTTCAACAATATGTGGGAGAATTAGAAATTGATGAATTGACATTAGATTTGTATTTTAAAGAAGGAAAAGAAAAATCAGAAATTTATGAAGATGCTCAAGATGGTTATGATTACAAAAAAGGACGTTACAGTTTATTGTCGTTACAAACCATAGGAAAGGAAAAAGAATTAATTGTTCAATTGCATAAGGAAGGTAAGTATAATACGAGTTATTCAAAATATAGAATTAACCTTTTTGGATTACCGTTTAACGTCAAAGAAATTGAAATTGATAATGAGAAGATTGCCTTTGATAGAAAGACTTTTGAAAAAGAAAATTATCTAATTGTGGATAAAGAATTTACGGAATTACATATTTTTGGAAAATAATTATTTGTTTATGTTTTATTCTTAAAAATCATAAAATGTTTTTTAATAGTAATAAAAGTATACTATTTTAAGCAGTAGGAAGCATAAGCTTCCTACTGCTTTTTTATAGATTTTTTTATATTCTATTCATTTATAAATATTTGCAAATTAGTTGAATGAATAAAGCTAAAAAGTGAACAAATTACCATCCTAATCCATAATCTTCCCCGTGATTACTTGAGCCACCCCAAAAACTGCCGTGCAACCAGTCAAAATATATTGCGTTTATTGGGCCGCTAGTTCGTTCTCGAAAAGACATTTGATACCCCATTTGACCTAAGTCTTTTCGAACCCAAGATGGTATTTGATTGTTTAGAATTAATGAACCATTTGCTTTTTCGTGATCACCAAAACTGGAATACATTTGGTTAGTTATAAAACTTGGCGCTTCACAAGCCTCTTGCACGGTCATATTAAATTCGACCATATTTAAGAAAAATTGAATAAGAAGTTGGTCTTGTTCATCGCCAGCTTGCTTGGCAAAAGAAAGAAATGGTTTACCATCTTTCAAGGCTAAAGTTGGAGTTAGTGTTACTCTAGGTCGTTTGCCAGGAGCCACTACATTGAAAGGGTTTTCTTTTTCATCTAGTACAAAACTTTGCATACGTTGGCTCATTCCAATACCAGTTGTGCCTGCAATACAAGCAGGAACCCAACCTCCACTAGGAGTAATTGATACTACCCATCCTTCTTTGTCAGCAGCCTCGATAGAAGTTGTGCCTGCTGTAAAATCTTGAAAATACTGCTCTGTTAAAGTTTTCTTTAAATTAAAATCAATACTTCCAATGGATTTTAGTAAGGATTGATAAGGATTTATAATTCCTTGATATGGATATGGATCTCCAGGACCAATTTTAGGGTCATTTTTGTTAGGGTTAATTAGTTTACTACGATCCTTTGCATATTCTTTGGATAACAAGCCTTTCATAGGTTCTTCAGGTGCAAAAGCAGGATCACCATAGTAAAAATCCCGATCAGCAAAGGCTAAATTCATTGATTGATATAAGGTGTGAATGTATCGAGTAGAATTGTAGCCCATACTTTTCAAATCGAAGTTTTCTAAAATATTCAAAGTTTGTAGCATCACAGGACCTTGAGACCATTGTTGCAATTTAAATACATCAATCCCTTTATAATTAGTTGATAATGGTTCTTCAATTTTTACTTTCCATTGTGCTAAATCTTCTTTGGTAATTAGTCCGCCTTGTTCTTGAGAACTACGAGCATATTCTGCAGCAATATCTCCTTTATAAAAGCGGTCGTATGCTTCATAAATAGCTTCTTTTCTAGATTTTCCATTTTTTAAAGCAAGTGTTTCAGTGTCGACAAGTTTTTGCAACGTTTTGAGTAAATCTGTTTGTACAAAAATTTCTCCAGCTACGGGTGCTTCTCTAGTCTCTCCTGAATGAGTAAGAAAAACTTTTTTGGAATAGGGCCACGCTTTTATGCGTTCTTTTTCACGTTCGATCGAATTTGCAGTTTGAGCTTCTATAGGATATCCTTCTGCCATTTGCATTGCTGGAGTTAAAACTTCTTTTAAACTCATCGTACCATATTCTGCAAGTATTGTCATCAATCCTCCAGCTGTACCCGGAGTTACAGCAGCAAGTGCTCCATATTGTGGTGGGTATTTCATTCCTTTGTCTTTGAAAAATTTTGGTGTTGCACCTGTTGGAGCAACTCCTAAGGCATTTATAGCAATCACTTTTTTAGTTTTCGGATTGTAGATAAGTGCTTGAGTTTCTCCACCCCAACTTAAAACATCCCACATAGTGCAAGTAGCTGCTAACATAGCACAAGAGGCGTCAATAGCATTACCTCCTTTAGAAAAAATCATCGCGCCAGCTGTAGCAGCGAGAGGTTTGCCAGTTATTGCCATCCAATGTTTTCCGTGTAATGGAGGTTTTTGAGTAGACACAGGAAAATTATTAAATGACTGAGCGTTAGATAGTAGTGATATAAAAAAACATTGAAGGAGGACTATTTTTTTCATTTATCGAATTGGATTAGTTTATTAATTTGTTTTACAATACTCTTTAAAAAAAAGGAATCTACTTTTTTTATAAATATACAAATCAATTTTAAAAAAATACATCTTTACTATTTTGATTTATAGTTAAAGTTTATCACATTATTCTATCATTTTAAAGATAAATTATTGATTTATATATTTTTGCTGATTAACAATCTAAAAATATTGATACTTTTGAATTTTATTATGTAAATTTAAAATTCATATTTAGTTTTACTTTTGTTAAATATTTAAAATTAAATTTATGAAAAAGTACATTACTTTACTAGGAATTTTCGCTTTAGGATTATTTTTTTCGTGTGCCACGAATCCATTCACAGGTAAACAGAATCTAAATTTTGTTTCTAATAGCCAATTATTTCCATCCTCTTTCCAGCAATATGGAACTTTTCTCAAAGAAAATAAAGTATTAGTTGGAACAACTGATTCGAGGCGTGTTGAAAATGTTGGAATGAAAATCAAAGCAGCAGCTGAGCGATGGTTAAAAGCTAACGGACAAGTTGAATATCTGAATGGTTATCAATGGGAATATAAATTGATAGAAAATAAAGAAGTTAACGCCTGGTGTATGCCCGGTGGTAAGATTGTAGTGTATTCAGGAATTTTACCAGTAACTAAAGATGACGCTGGTTTAGCGACCGTAATGGGACACGAAGTTTCACACGCATTGGCCAATCATGGTGCACAACGAATGAGCGCGGCTCAATTACAACAACTTGGAGCAGTTGGGGTAGCAGTAGCAACTGGAAGTAAAAGTGCCCAGCAGCAACAAATGTGGCAACAATATTATGGATTGGGTTCTGAATTAGGAGGGATGCTCCCTTTTAGCAGGAATCACGAAACCGAAGCCGATAAAATAGGATTGACTCTTATGGCGATTGCTGGTTATGATCCTGCATTAGCGATATCATTTTGGGAAAGAATGGCTGCCAGCAGCAGCGGAAATAAACCACCAGAATTTCTTAGTACTCACCCAGCAGATGCTACAAGGATTGCTAACTTAAGAAAGTTAATTCCAGAAGCAAAAGCAGAAGCTTTAAAGTTTGGGGTTGTTTTTAAATAATTTTCTGAGTAGATACCTAAAAAGAGGAGAAATTGTATTGCCTCCTCTTTTTAGATGTAGTGTTTTATTTTTTTATAATTTGTTTGAAAATTGTTTTTCTATCCTCAGTTATCATCTTAATCATATAGCTGCCTGGAGCCAAATTACCCAATTCAATTTGCTGGTTATTACCAACGCTTTGGAAGGAAACTAGAACTCCTTTTATATCAAAAACACCTGCTTCATTTATTTTAATTTTAGAATTAATTTGAAGTGTTCCGTATGTTGGATTTGGATATAAAATAAAATCATTAGTAATGATTTCTTTATTACTAATAGATAAAGTGACATTGTTATAATTAGAATCAAACCATTTGTCTGCAGTAATTCCAGTTAAATCTGGACTTTGAATAGTACCCGCTTGGTTTCTGAAAATCACGTTTACAGAAGTTATTCCCGCGAAAGTATATTTGTACCAGCCATTAACATCGGCAGTCATTGGAATGGATTGTGCCCAAGTGATGGATGGAACTGCACCTGTTGGAAGCGCTGACCAATAATAGATTTTAGGAATTCCCCAACTTGCCAATGGTTTAAAATATACAGTAATGGGTGTTATTGCTCCAATGGTATATTTTTGTGAAAAGGTGCTTTGGTTTCCATCAATATCAATTGCTAATATGTTGAATGTAGTCGTTGTGGTAATATTGATTGTTTTTGTCGAAATAAAACTTGGTGACAAAATAGTTGGCAAACTTCCATCGGTGGTGTAATATACTTTTGGACTTGGATCTGTTGAATCCTTAGCCGTAATTTTTACATCGATAGGATTTGCCGAATAATTTGATGCTGGTTCGAAAGTCACCTTTGGAGCAACATCTAAATTTTTTCCTACCCAAACGTGTTGAATTTTAGATTTGGTTATATTTCCTTTGTTGTCGGTAACTTCAACATAATAATCTACTAATTTCTCAGATAATCCAGCAATTTCTGCTGAATATTGGTTGGCAATAACTGTTGGCAACATATACAAATCTGCTTGGGTATTGCTAGTAATATTTCCTTTCGGGAAAATTCTTTCTGACATTGGCAAAGTTATCCAACTTCCCACTTCGCTTCCGCCAGCATAGATTTCGTTATGGTTTGAGTTTTGATTATTTTTTCCATCAGTGTCAATTCTGTATTTTAATTCTGATTTTTGTATCCCGCTAACGTCATAAGCAAAAGTGTAAACCGTAAAATCTGCAGAATTTAGGAAATCTTTATATCCATAAGGAGCTCCATATCCTTTTTCGCCCGGATTGTATGGCCAACGTTGCGGAATGAAAACAGAAGGTTTTGTGTTGTCAACTCCAGGATTTGCGTCTAAAGTAGGTTTTGCAAATTGAACACATCTATTTACAGCCAATGTAGTTTTTATTTCTAAATCTTCGGCTAAACCATAATACGCATTTCCGCTATCATATCCCGCCATCAAGAAATGCCAAGCTTTTTCTGCTGGACTTATAGCCGAAGTTGGGCTTACA
>CALPPA020000136.1 GCA_943325355.2 Klebsiella pneumoniae
AATGTTCACTCCATAAAACTGGTTCCATAGTAGTTGGGCTTAAAGTGTAATTTGAAAAACCCTGAATTCCTAATCCATCGGTTTCACTTCCCCCACCTGCTAAATGATCATCAGAACCCGCATTCATCATAGTTATCATATTCTCAAAACCACCCGAATTTTTTCTCATAAAATCATATACAGAAACTAGTCCTGCAAATGCTTCGGTTTCATTTGTATAATAACTTGTTTCTAGATTAGTCCCTTTTGGGTCTACCTCTAAAAAGTCTTTTTCACAGGAGCCCATAGTAATTATTATTGCAAGAGCAATAAATGAAAATTTAATATTTATTGTTTTCATAATTTTTATTTTTTTCATAAATATTTATATTAAAATTGAACATTAACACCAACTATAAAAGATCTGGCTTGAGGATAAAAGCCTTTGTCTATTCCTAAAACATTACCTCCAATTTCTGGATCGTATCCTGTATATTTTGTAAGCGTCAATAAGTTTTCGCCAGATACATAAAATCTAAATCTTGAAAGTTTCATTTTAGAAACTAAATCATTAGGCAAAGAATAACCGACTGAAACTACTTTAAGACGTAAATAATCTCCATTTTCTAAATAGAAATTAGACATATTACCAAAATTTCCGTTTGTATCATTATTTGTAAGTCTAGGATAATCATCAGAAGTTCCTGGACCAGTCCAACGAGTTAAAGCATCGGTTTGATAATTTGCATTCGGAATATCTAAACGACGTAACCCTTGAAAGATTTTATTCCCTGTTGCGCCTTGAGCAAAAGCCATAAAGTCAAACCCTTTGTAATCCATATTTATGGTTAAACCAAAAGTATATTTTGGAAGTGGACTACCCAAGTATTGTTTGTCATCATTAGTGATCGCACCATCACCGTCTGTATCAGTCCAACGAAAATCTCCAGGTCTTGCATTCGGTTGAATTAAACTACCTGCGCCATTGGTATACGCGTTTATTTCTTCGATGCTTTGAAAAATTCCAGCCGTTTGAAATCCATAAAAAGAGTTATAGGACTGACCGACAGATGTTCTTGTCACTTCACCCATTGATTGAAATCCTGCGGTACCTTGAGTGATAAAAGTTTTACCTTGACCTAAATAAGTCACCTCATTTTTTAGATAGGAAACATTCCCATTAGCAGAAAAGTTAAATTCTCCAAATTTTCTACGATATCCTAGTTCAACCTCTACACCAGTATTACTCATATCTGCAACGTTGCCTAGAGGACTTCCTGTAGATCCGATATAACCTGGTAAATCGACAGGTTGCAAAATTCCGGTCGTCTTTTTATCATAATATTCCATTGTTAATGTAAAATCGTTAAATAATTTTGCATCAAAACCAAGGTTTAATTGCGAGGTTTCTTCCCATTTCAAATCTGGATTAGCTGGAGCATTTGGGCTATTCCCTGAAGAAACAACGGAGCCCGTATTACCAAAAGTATAGTTTCTTCCTCCACCAATAAGTGCTAAAAAGCCACTATCGCCAATTGCATCATTACCTGTTACTCCATAACCTCCTCTTAATTTTATTGTGTTTACTACATCGTTCGCTTTCCAAAACCCTTCTTTTGAAAGCACCCATCCTAAAGAAAAGGAAGGGAAAACACCATACTTATTGTTTGATCCAAATCTTGATGAACCGTCACGACGAACTATACCAGTAAGTAGATATTTTTCTTTGTAATCATAGTTTAAACGAGAAAACAAAGAATTAACTTTATGTTCCAGTGCGGTATAAGCTGAACCAATCCTTTGGGCTAGAGGAATTGGAAAATTAAAAGAAGCGTCTTGATAGTTATTCACCGGTAAGTTTTGATACGTTACAAAAGCACCACTAGTGATATTATCAACATAAAACCCTTGACCTAACAATAAAGTAAAATTGTGGTCGCCAAAACCTTTAGTATAAGAAAGTGTGTTTTCAAGATTCCAGGCGAAGGTTTCGTTAGTACTCCTACTCAAATTATTTTGAACAGTATTAACATTATTACTTAAAAAGAACTTTGGCGTAAATGATTCGCTTCCGTAAAACGCTCTCTTTAAACCGAGAGTTGATTTGAATTTTAAATCTTTAATAGGACTGATTTCAAGAAAAGCATTACCAACAAAATCATCGGACCAATTATAATTACCTAATCTTGTATTCACATAAGCAACCGGGTTAGACATTTCTTGTCCTACAACAGGAGATATGCCATAAGGATTCCCGTTTTCATCTCTAAAAACTGGATTAGCAGTGTATATACTACTATTAGCAGCTATAGGGTCGAAAACCACAACTGGTGTTATAGGATCTAGATTGATTGCAGAACTCAAAGGTCCACCATATTCACTATTTGTATTTCCTAAGCCAACCCCTTTTTGATGGGTATACCCAAATGTTTGCCCGATTGTGAAAAATTTAGACAATTTATGAGTTGAATTTAAACGGATATTCTTTTTTCCAAAATTTGAGATTTCTTTTGAAACGATACCTTCTTGTTCTTGAATTCCAAAGGAAGCAAAAAAGGTAGAAACCTCATTACCTCCACTCAAACTAAATTCATGATTGTTTCGCAAAGCGTTATTACTAAAAATTTGCTTTTGCCAATCTGTTCCGTATCCCAATGCAGTTAAATTCGGATAAGGGATACTTTGTCCAGCTGCACCAGCTTTTTCGTTCATTATAGCGCCATACTGGGTAGCATTAAGTAATTTTAAAGTTTTCGCAGGTGCAGAAACCCCCGTAAAACCAGCATATGACACACTAAACTTACCAGCTTTTCCTTTTTTGGTTGTGATTATGATAACTCCAGAAGCGGCACGAGCACCATAAATAGCCAATGAAGCGGCATCTTTAAGTACCTCCATAGATTCAATATCGGATTGATTAACAAATCCTATTCCTCCTCCGTCAACAATTACACCATCAACAACCCACAGAGGATTATTACCACCATTACTGTCAAAAGTAGTTAAACCCCTAACCCTAACTGTAGAAGCGGCCCCTGGTTGACCTGATTGAGCAGAAACAATTACCCCGGAAACTCTTCCTTGTAAAGCTTGTTCAACACGTCCGTTAGGAATTTTTTCAAGATCTTTTGCTTTAACACTAGAAATAGCTCCAGTATTAACACTTTTCTTTTGAGTACCATATCCAACAACAACAACCTCTTGTAAGGCTTGTGATTCAGGAGCAAGTTTGACTTCTATACGAGTTCTTCCCTTTATAGCCTCTTGAAAGGTAGAATAACCCATATAACTAAATACTAAAGTTCCATTTGGGGCAACCTTTAATTGATAATTTCCATCCATATCCGTAGCCGTAGCTTTAGTAGTACCCTTGATTAAAACAGTTGCCCCAGGAATGGGTAATCCATTTTCATCTAAAACTTTTCCACTAACAGTAACATCTTGTGCTTGCCCGTAAACTGTGAATAGAACAGATAAAAAACAAAAAATAAGTGATTTTGTTAATTTCATTTTTCTAAAATTTTGATTAGTTAATTAGTAATTTAGTACAATAATAAACATATTTTTTTGCAATTCTCACATTATAAATCTATTTTTTTTATACAAAAACACATCAAACCTGTTTTTTTAATACTACAAAAACACATCATTATAAAATTAAATTATTGACTTTCAATTAATTAAATTAAAATAAACTAAAATTTAAATTTTGATGATTTAGAAAACAAACACTACATTTATAAAAATTACACAAACAAGTTTTTTTTGCGTCTTTAAGAAAATAGTTTTGGCTTTTCAATTCAAAAAATTGCATAATAAAATTTATAAGACACAAAAAAATTAATTATTCATATTTACAATTGATTATGAAATTTAGTAAGTTCAATAACCTATTTCTCTTTATATTGTTAAGTTCCTCTACATTCTTTGGACAATTAAAAAGTATTGGCCTTCCAGAAATCAGAAATTATACTCGAACTGATTATAAGGGAGGAACACAAAATTGGGATATTGACCAAGACAAAGATGGCAATCTCTATTTTGGCAATAATAATGGGCTATTTCAATTTGACGGTCGCACTTGGCATAAATACGCCTTACCAAACTCCTCCGTTATAAGAACGGTTAAAATTCAGGATTCTGGAAAAATTTTTGTAGGAGGATATAATGAATTTGGCTATTTCAAATCAGATTCGAAAGGAAAGCTAGTTTACTTTTCTTTATCCAAATTTTTGAATACCACAAATGATAACATAGAAAATACAATTGATATTATTTGGAAAATCCACCTTTATGAAGATGAAGTAATTTTTCAGTCTTTTGGCAGTATTTTTATCTACAAGAACAATACAATAAAAATAATTAAAGCGCCTACAAGGCTCCATTTTTCGTTTCAAGTAAATAATAAACTCTATTTTCAAGATATTTCATCTGGACTAATGAAGTATAGAAGCGGTAAAATATATCCTACTAAAGGCTCTACTATTCTTAATAACACACAGGTTTGGGGAATGTTCCAATTACCTAAAAATAAAATCTTAATTGCTACGCTAGATAAAGGTCTGTTTATTTACGAAAATGACAAAATCACTTCTTGGGATACCGAAGCCAACACTTTTATGATAAAAAATAGCTGTTTGGGCGGAGCTATTATGAAGGACAACCATATTGTTCTTAATTCTGTTAGGAACGGAATTATTGTATGCGATACTTCAGGCAAAATAATTCAGTATTTTAATCTCAAAAAGGGTCTTCAAAACAATACTGTACTCACATCGTTTATAGACAGGAATAACAATCTTTGGTTAGGTCTTGACAACGGAATCACTTTCATAAACGAAAACTCTCCCTTTTCCTATTTTGGTTTAAGTGATGATATAAGCACTGTATACGCTAGTGTGATTTATAAAGGAAATTTATATGTAGCGACAAATCAAGGTGTTTTTTATCATTCTTGGAATATTCCTTTCAAGGAAGAGCCTTTTACTCTTGTTGAAGGCACAACAGGACAAGCTTCAAACATCCAAGTAATTGACGGTCAATTAATCTGTTCACACAATAGAGGAGCTTTAGTAATTGTGGGAGGCAAAACAATCAAAACTTTAGACAATGCAGGGTATTGGGTCTTTAAAAAAATTCCAAATCAGCCTAAATATATGATTGGTTCAAATTACTTCGGATTTTCTCTATTTGAGAAAGGAACTGATGGATGGCAATTTGCAAACCAAATTGAAGGGTTTTATAAATCCGTAGGCGATTTCGAAATAGAAGAAAAAAACATTTGGGTTAAAAAAGATAATCTTATATTTAAAATTGCATTAAGTGCTGGTTATAAAAATTTTAAAGACATCAAAACTTACAAAAACCTAACGAAAACAGATAAAGAAATACCTAGTATACACAAACTCAGGAATACCGTTTATTTTAAAACTAACAAACATTTTTATAAATACTCTCAAAACAGCAATATTTTTTATGAGGATAAATTAGTAGGGAATTTATTCAAATCAATACTAGATGCAACAATTACAAGAGAGGATAATTACGGTAATATA
>CALPPA020000137.1 GCA_943325355.2 Klebsiella pneumoniae
AGGCGATTACTTTATCATCTCCTAAATAGTTACCAGCATTTAGTTTTTTTAGAAACTTATTACTTACTTTATCAATGGTTAATAATCTGTGTAATTGATTTAGTTCTGGTGCATTTTTCCACGCTTCTTTAGAGGAATTTACGGATTGTTCCAAATCTTTAATAACATTATAATAGTTAGATTCTTGTATAACATCAACCCATTTTAGTGTAAGATTATCTTTTGTTGCTTTGTTGATTACTTCCTTGTTATCAATTTTATTGTTGCAAGAGAACGCTATAAATAGTAATTGTAGGTATAATATTTTTTTTATCATATTTTTATTTTCAATTGTAAGGATATGTAAAAGTATTAATTATTAGGATACAGTTTTTAGCTATTGAGAACGTCACGCTTGTGCCAATTATATAATGTCACATATAAGATTATAGCAAATGAACCAAGAGTAATTATTAGTTTTTTTTAACCTGATTAGTTCGTTCAATTCTCCAGTTGGTTGAAATGAAATTTTAGAAGGAGATACTTCATCACAGCTATTACTTCAATTACTTCCCAATAACCGATTTCACACTATTCTAAAAAGGATACCGAATCGCAATATTCAATATCAAATTTTCTTTTCTCCTAGAGCCACTTCCACAATCAATGTCATCAATCGCTCATCTTTGTCCTTCGGGCAAATAGGGCTTTCTTAAAGGAAAGGCAAAATCTGACTGGTTTCCCGTTCCCAGTTTGAATTTATTATGTCCTTTGTTTTCTCCCGAAAGCTGAAAATCAACTCCGCCAAACACGGATACTATCAGTAACTCAGCACATTAAAAAACGCTTCGGTTATTCCAGTTCAAATTAATTTCTGTACTGGGAAATCTGGCAGAAATGGTTTTGCCTAAAACCCCACACGAATAAACTTTTTAAGTAAAAGCGTCGGATAATAATAAGCATCCAAAGTGTTTTTCAAACTGTCCCAAACTTTGAATTCATTTTTACAAAGTTGAATGTGCCCAGATTTATAAAACGGTTCAAAGAAAGATGTTTTTTTTTCGGTTGTAATAGACTCCTTTTTTAAAACATAAAAACTAAAAATTAAAATGTAACAAAATTGCTTTAATTTTGACTAAATATAAAAGTCATATTTTCATTAATCCAAAATAATTTTTCCAATGAAATTAAAAGTAACATTATTATTTCTAGGTCTAAGCTTATCTGCTCTTGCTCAAGAAAACCTTAGCTATCAAAAACCGTCTAAAACCATTTTAGACTTGGTTGATTATCAAAGAGCACCATCCGTTTCAATGGATACCAAAAAGGATTATATGCTCTTGTCTTACAGAAACACATACAAAACATTAGGCGATTTGAACCAGGAAGAATTGCGATTAGGGGGTTTAAGAATAAATCCTATAACTAATATTTCGAGCACGGCGACTTACATAATCAATCTCAAGTTGCGAAAAATACAAGACAAAAACGAAATTCAGGTTATTGGTTTACCAACTAATCCTCAAATAAGTAATGTAATGTGGTCGCCTAATGACAAGAAAATTTTATTTTCAAATACAATTGATACCGGTGTAGAACTTTGGGTTTTGGATGTGGCTTCAGCAAAAGCAACTAAACTAACCCAAGCAATCGTAAATGCAAATTTGGGCAATCCGTTCAGTTGGTTCAATGACAACGAAACTATTTTGGTAAAAATGTTGCCAAAAAACAGAGTAGCATTATTAGATGCCAAAAAAGATTTGCCTACAGGTCCAATTATCTCAAATGCTGATGGTGCGAAATCGCAAAACAGAACCTATCCAGATATGTTGAAAAATAAAAATGATGAAATCAATTTTGAGAATATCATTACTTCTGAATTGTATAAAGTGAACTTAAACGGAACCGCAACTTTGTTCAAGAATGCTGCTATGTATGCTGGAGAAAGAATTTCGCCAGATGGTAATTATGTGATGTTAACCACTATTCAGAAACCATTTTCATACATCGTTCCATTGAGTCGATTTCCTATGAAAACAGTCATTAATGACATAAATGGTATTGAAATAAAAGTGGTAAATGAAGTGCCGTTGAATGAAATTATGCCAAAAGGTTTTATGGCTGTTCGCAAAGGGAAAAGAGAAATGAATTGGCGAAATGACAAACCAGCAACCTTGTCGTATGTTGTGGCATTAGACGAAGGTGATCAAGCTAATAAAGTGGAGTTTAGAGATGAAGTATTTCTATGGGAAGCTCCTTTTAATAACCAACCGACTTCTTTGGTAAAAACTCCGCAACGCTTTAGCGATATAATCTGGGGGAATGATCAAGTTGCCATTGTTTTTGACGAATGGTATGACACTCGAAATACTAAGACATACTTGATAAATCCATCTGATTTGACTCAAAAACCAAAAGTAATTTCAGATCGAAATTCACAAGATATTTATTCAGATCCTGGTAATTTTGAAACCAAGAAAAACCAGTATAATAAATATGTTTTGGCTATTGAAAATGACAATGCCTATCGGATTGGAGCTGGCTTTACTAAAGAGGGACAATTTCCTTTTATTGATGAATTCAATTTGAAAACACTAAAATCAAACCGACTTTATACTTCACTTTTCAAAGACAAAAAAGAAGATTTATTGGAAATTGAAGATTACAAAAAAGGAATAGTTTTAGTTCAGATTCAGTCTAAAAACGAACCTCCAAATTACTATTTTAGAAATATCAAACAAAAAAACAAACTTACGCCCATTACTACATTCCAAAGTCCATTTGAAAGTATCAAAAATGTGAGCAAAGAAGTAATTAAATACAAGCGAAAAGATGGTGTGGAATTATCCGGAACTTTGTACTTGCCAGAAGGATATGACAAGATAAAAAAAGAAAAACTACCACTATTGATTTGGGCTTATCCTGCTGAATTCAAAGACAAAAGCAGTGCGGGTCAAAGCAGTCAAAACCCAAATGAATTTACGTTTCCGTATTATGGTTCATTCGTTTACTGGGTAACCAAAGGCTATGTGGTTCTTGATGATGCTTCGTTTCCAATTATTGGTGAAGGAACCACAGAACCTAATGACAATTTCATTACACAATTAGTTGACAATGCCGAAGCAGCAATCAATGCTATAGATGCTTTGGGTTATATCAACAAGAAAAAAGTAGCAGTTGGAGGACATTCTTATGGTGCCTTTATGACTGCCAATTTGTTGACTCATTCGAATCTTTTTGCTTGCGGAATCGCTCGAAGTGGTGCTTACAACAGAACTTTGACTCCTTTTGGTTTTCAAATGGAACAACGCAATTATTGGGAAGTTCCTGAAGTTTACAACACGATGTCTCCATTTATGAATGCGGATAAAATGAAAACTCCAATGCTGTTAGTACACGGTGAAGCGGATAACAATCCCGGCACTTTTACTTTGCAAACAGAGCGTTATTTTCAAGCTTTAAAAGGATTAGGAGCGCCAGCCAGAATGGTAATTTTACCCAAAGAGGCACACAGTTACGTGGCAAAAGAAAATATTTTACATTTGCTTTGGGAACAAGATCAGTTCTTGGAGAAATATTTAAAAAATTGATTCAAAGAATATTGAATACAAAAACCGAAATCAATCTAATCTGATTTCGGGTTTTTATGTCTCTATGAAAACTCTTTGACTATTCCTCAAACAGATTAATTACAACTACTCCTTCAAATATTTACCTGTAACTGATTTTTTGTTTTTTATAATCTCTTCAGGAGTTCCTTCGGCGAGTAATTGTCCGCCATTTTCGCCACCTTCGGGACCTAAATCGATAATCCAGTCGGCACATTTTATAAGGTCGAGATTGTGTTCAATGACCAATATCTAATGTTCTTTGTCAATCAAGGCCTCAAACTAAGTTAAATGAAGAAATAACTAATCACTGAAAATTGTTACAGGTAAACTAGGGATTGATATTTAGCTTTTAAATAAAAGTGAATGGGAATTAAAATCATTTATTTAATGTCTTCTTGTTAAGCGGACTTTCCCATGGAGTATATGTATAACCAGACGGATATGTAAAAATTATGTTTCAATATATTTTTGGGCAATAGTTATAAACTTATGAAAACCAATTTTAGTGGCTAATTCTTTTAGCTTAGAATAATTTTCATATACTTGATTAGAGTCTTTTTCGCAAAAATACAATTTGATGTTTGTTAAATAATAGAAAAGCGTAATATAGTCGGTGTAAGCTAATTCAATCTTATCTAATTCTACTAAAGCCAAATTATTTTTAGCCGTTTTTAAATTTCCTTTGTATATGTTGACGTTTGCTATACCTATTAAATAATTTGCTACACCACTTTTCGAAGACCATCTATCCACTTCAAATAGTTCTTCATAATAGTTCTCAATGATTACATCTAAGAAATCATATTCTTCTTTTACTACAAGTGAAGGAATTATCTCAATCAAAAATAGATGTGGCTTTCTTGATTTGAGTTCTTTTTTTATTGAATTTTCAAGTAATTCATCTATTTTCCCGCCACTCAATATTTTAAATCCATAATATCGTCCCATTAAAACAGAATACAGTTGCTCTGATCTTTTTGGGAAATCAATCATAATATCACTGTAGTCTTCATTAGAATAATATTTTTGATAGAAGGCCATCAAAGAAGTGAAAAGAAAATCAGATGCATTGGCATTAGCACTATTAATCATTTTAAGTACCTCAATATAATAACCGTTTAAATGCGAATAGTCAATAAAGCACAATGGTCCAGAATTTCTAAAACTTTCGGAGGTTATAAGCACTTTATAAATGTTTAGAGCACGGGTAGTTTCTAATTTATAAAAGCTAAAAGTAGTGAGGATCGCAAATTTTGTAAGCGCACTGTCAGTTAATTTTTTGTAATCAAAAAAAGTAAAAAAGACGATAAGAGATTCGATCCTATTTTTTTCAATCAAAAAACAAACATGATTGGCAACCGCGATAATATTATGTTCGTTTTCTAAAGAAGCGTTAAACTGCCGTACTTCGTTTTCTTTTAATTCATTTTCGTGAAGCTGTAACCGCAACATTTTTATTTGAAAGTACCATTCATCATAATTCAGCTTATTATTGATATAATTGGAATAAGATGCAAACCCTAAGTATTTGGATAAGATATTTAAGGTTGACCCTGCAGGAATTGTTTTTGGCAAAAAACCAAACAATCTTCTCAATGTATTGAAGCCAATTTGACCCCCAACACTAGCCTCTATCTCCTCTTTAAGATTTTTAACATCCCTGACATTTTCTACTGTAATGCCAGATTTCTTCTGTATGTCAATTAAAATTTGGGTACAATCCTTATTCATGATGGGCTATCGATGGGCTAAATGTAGTAATTAATAAGATAAATTTGATTTTTGGCTATAAATTTTTTAATTGTTTTTAAGACATAAAAAGCACTGTACACCATTACTAAATTGATAAATATGGAAATAAGATCATGTATTACAGACAAACCAATTGAAAAGAACTCTGATGATAAATTAAAAATGTCGCGTTATGG
>CALPPA020000138.1 GCA_943325355.2 Klebsiella pneumoniae
TGCTTCAGAACGTTTATCATCAATTCTCGCTCCTCTTTCAGAAATAGTTGAAGAACGAATTTCGCCAACAACCTCAGAAATAGTTGCAGCATAAGAATCAACAGCTGCAGTACAACTCATATCGCCTACTGTTCTAAAACGCACGATTCTTTCTTCACTTTCTTCATCTTCTTCTTGGTAAACAAATGGTGAATGCGACCAAATTAATCCGTCACGCAAGAAAGTTTTGCGTTTATGCGAAAAATAAATCGATGGAATTTCGATTTCCTCTTGTTCGATATAACTCCAAACATCTAGTTCTGTCCAATTCGAAATAGGAAAAACACGAACGTTTTGTCCGTTCTCGATTTTTCCGTTCAATAGGTCAAATAATTCTGGACGTTGGTTTTTTTCGTCCCATTGACCAAAATCATCTCGAACCGAAAAAATTCGCTCTTTGGCTCTTGCTTTTTCTTCATCACGACGAGCGCCACCAATACAAGCATCAAATTTAAATTCTTCAATTGCATCCAAAAGCGTTGTTGTTTGTAACGTATTTCGGCTAGAATATCTTCCGGATTCTTCAATAACTTTTCCTTCATCAATAGCGTCTTGTACATTTCGAACAATTAATTCCAAACCTAATTCGGCAACTAATCTATCCCTGAATTCGATAGTTTCAGGAAAATTGTGTCCTGTGTCAACGTGCAATAACGGAAAAGGAATTTTTGCAGGAAAGAAAGCTTTTTGTGCCAAACGTACCAAAGTAATAGAATCTTTCCCACCTGAGAAAAGCAAAACTGGTTTGTCAAACTGAGAAATTACTTCTCTAAAAATGTAAATCGCTTCGCTTTCGAGAGCGTTTGTTTTTAATATGGAACTCATTATTTTGGGTTTAAAGGTTTAAGAGTTTAAAAGTTTAAGGTTGTTGCAACCTAAACTAAAATCTCATAAACTATTACTATTTATTCTATTCTCTTTATTCTATTCTCTACTTCTAACTTCTGACCTCTATTTCTGACCACTATTTCTGGTGTAAACCACATTCTTTATGACTCGATTCCCACCACCATCTTCCGGCTCTAATATCTTCGCCCTCGGCAATTGCTCTAGTACAAGGTGCGCAACCAATGCTTACAAATCCTTGTTTGTGAAGTGCATTTTGTGGCACATTGTTTTTTTCTAAATAATCTTCCACTTCTTTCAAAGTCCATTTTAGCAATGGATTGAATTTTATAATGTCAAAATGAGCATCGTATTCAAACAAATCCAAATTATGTCGATTCTCAGATTGTTCAGCTCTTAAACCTGTAATCCAAATGGCATTTCCTTTCAATGCTTTGGTCAATGGCGCTACTTTTCGAATGAAACAACATTCTTTTCTGTTCTCTACTGAATCGTAAAAACTATTTGGACCTTTTGCTTCGAGTAATTTCTCGACTGCAGTTGCTTCTGGAAAATAAACTTTGATTTCTTTTTTATACTTTTTTAAAGTCTTGTGAAAAACATCGTAAGTTTCCTGAAATAATCTGCCTGTATCCAAAGTAAAAATGGTAATCGGCAATTCGTTTGTGGCGATTAAAGCCGTAATCACTTGGTCTTCCTGACCGAAAGAAGTTGAAAACACCACTTTTCCTTTGTATTCATTGGCTAAAAAAGCTAATGATTCTTCGATAGAAAATCCTTTGGTTTTTTCTGATAATGTATTTGCAATTGTTGTGCTCATTATAATAATTTTGATAATGTTCTTAAACTCAAAATAATAATCAAGATTCCTACAGCAATCATCATTGGTTTTCTTTGGATTCTATTGACCAATTTAGCCGCAATTGGCGCAGCGATTACACCTCCTAAAATTAAACCTATAATCACATTCCAACCTTTTATTCCTCCAAAAAGCATAAATGTCACACCGCTGGCAAAGGCTACTGCAAACTCTGCAGCATTCACAGTACCAATTGTATATCGCGGATTTCTTCCGCTTCCGAGTAATGTTGAAGTAACTATTGGTCCCCAACCACCACCACCTACAGCATCCATAAAACCCCCAAAAGAAGCTAAAAAACCAAGATGTTTTGTTTTCTTTTTTATGATATTGCTTTGTAATGCTTTTTTAATAATTATACACGCCAGAATAATCATATAAGCCGCTATGTATGGTTTAATTGCTTCACCATTTATTACATCCGATAATAAATAAGCACCTAGAATTGAACCCAAAACTCCCGGAATCAACAAATGTCGGAAAAGTTTTTTATTAATATTTCCAAATTTATGATGCGAAATTGTAGAAGCGCCAGTTGTAAACATCTCGGCAACATGAACACCGGTGCTACTAATGGCTGGAGGAACTCCGTAAGCCAATAAAAACGAAGTTGAGGTTGCTCCGTAACCCATCCCTAAAGTTCCATCAACCATTTGAGCAAAAATTCCGATTGCAAAAAATATTAAAAACTCTTGGTTAAAACCAGCAAGAAAACCATCCCAAGTAAAATCGCCATAATGATTGAAAATCAAAACAGTCAGTAATACAACTAGTAAAAAAACGGGGATAATAACCCAAAGCTGCTTCGCAAAAGTACTGTTTTGCGCTACACCTACAGAATCATTAAAATTTTTAACGAATTTCTTAATCATATTTGTATTATTTTTTTATTAAAAATCCATTACCCTATCGGAAAAGTAGATTAATTCGCAAAAATAATACTTTTTACGGAACTACAAAACTTTATTCAAAAAATTTAAGGATTAAAATGCAATATCAGCAAGAGAATTGTTTTCTAGAATCATCAAGGTGTTGTCCCGAACTTCCATCATTAGTTTGCGAACAGCACAAGCTGATTCGTCTGAACAATCATCACATTTTTCGTAAAAATTATGACTGGCGCAAGGCAAGAGTGCAATTGGTCCTTCGAGAATACGATAGACTTTGGCCATATTGATATCTTTGGGTTCTTTGATGAGATAGTAACCTCCGCCTTTGCCTTTTTTTGCACCCAAAAAACCGGAATGACGCAGGAGCAACAATATACTTTCTAAAAATTTAAGCGAAATATGTTCCGCTTTGGCAATTTCAGCAATTTGCACTGGCGTATTGTCTTTCTGGCGCGCCAAGAAAGTCAGTGCTTTGATTCCGTATTTTGTTTTTTTTGAGAGCATTTTTTGATATTTATATTTTATATCTGAAATTGTAAATCAAATATCGTAAATTATTACGACAAAGCCTGCTCCAAATCCCCAATAACATCTTTCACAGTTTCCAATCCTACGGAAACGCGCACCAAACCATCGGTAATACTTACGGCCAAACGTTCTTCGACAGATAATTTACTGTGTGTTGTTGATGCTGGATGCGTAACAATCGTTCTAGTGTCGCCTAAATTGGGTGACAATGAACACAATTTTATTTTATCCAAGAAAGCTCTTCCTGCTTCAATTCCTCCTGTGATTTCGAAAGCAACGATGTTGCCTCCCAATTTCATTTGCTTTTGAGCAATTTCATATTGAGGATGTGATTTCAAGAACGGATATTTCACCAAACTCACATTCGGATGTTGTTCTAAAAACTCGGCTACTTTTAAGGCGTTTTCGCAATGTCTGTCTAAACGGATGGCCAAAGTCTCTAAACTTTTGGACAATACCCAGGCATTAAACGGCGATAAAGAAGGCCCTGTCAATCGAGAAAACAAATAGATTTTTTGAATCAATTCGGCATCACCAACCGTAATTCCTCCCAAAACTCTACCTTGACCGTCCATTAATTTGGTCGCTGAATGGATCACCAAATCGGCTCCCCATTTTATAGGCTGCTGTAAATAAGGTGTTGCAAAACAGTTGTCAATTATCAAAATCAAATTGTGTTTTTTAGCAATTGTTCCAAGTAATTCCAAATCGATAATATCTACCGCAGGATTGGTAGGCGATTCGGCAAAAATAATTTTGGTGTTGGGTTTGATACAACTTTCAATATTTTCGGGTTTATTAATATCAAAATAGGTGGTTTCGATATTCCATTTTGGAAAATAATTGATAAATAGAGAATGAGTTGCTCCAAATACACTGCCTGCCGAAACAATATGATCGCCTGAATTCAACAAAGCCGCCAAGGTAGAATACACTGCTGCCATTCCGGATGCAAAAGCAAATCCTGCTGCCGCTCCTTCCATTTGGCACACTTTATCCACAAACTCATTGGTGTTTGGATTGCTATATCGGCTATAAATATTTCTATCTTTCTCATCTGCAAAGGAAGCACGCATATCTTCTGCATCTTCGAATACAAAACTAGAGGTTAAGTATAAAGGTACGGAATGCTCTAAATATTGTGTTCGTTCTAATTGATTGCGTATGGCATTGGTTTCAAAACCAAATTCTTGATCGTTCATTGTAGCGTTTATTGTTTGTTTTTTTTAGTTTATGGATGGTGGCTTTAAATTTTGGCTAATTCCACTCCGTTCAAAACAACTTTGTAATGTATTGTAGCTGTTGGTTCTACTGTTTTGGCAACCGAGCAATATTTCTCGAATGATAATTGCGCAGCTGTCAAAGCTTTATTTTCTTTGATATTTCCTTCTAAATAAAAAACCACATAAATATCTTTAAATGGTTTGGCATCCCCAACTTCTTCTCTTACGCCTTCTACATCCGCTTTGAAAGAAGTGATTTCCTGGCGTTGCTTTTTCAGGATTGAAATCATATCAATTCCGCTGCAACCTGCAACTCCCATTAACACCAATTCCATTGGGCTTGCTCCCATATTATTGCCTCCAAAATCTGGTCTGGCATCTACATTTACGATGTGTCCACGATCGTTTTTCAATTCGAAGTGGAAGTTTTCGTTTACTCTGTTTAATGTTACTTTCATTATTTTATTTATTTGGACGCGGATGAAACGGATTTTCAAACACGAATTTTCTATTTTTTTAAATCTGAAATGCTTCGCCAGTTCGCTATCGCTCGGGTCTGCAATCTTTATTCTGCAATCTAAAATATTTTACCCTTTATCCGACAGTCTCAATAAATCGCCAAAAACTCCTCTCGCAGTAACTGCTGAACCTGCTCCAGCTCCTTGAATTACGATTGGTCTGTCTCCGTAGGATTCTGTATAAATTTCGAAGAACGAATCCGATCCTTTCAATCCGCCCAAAGCAGTATCCGAAGGTACGGAAACTAATTTTACTTCAAGATTTCCTTTGTCGTTTTGTAAATCTCCCGACAATTCACCAATGTATCTCAAAACGTGATTCGGTTCTTGATTTTCTTTTATTTTAGCGTAAATCGGGTCAAATGCTGCCAATTTATTCAAGAAATCGGAAACACTTCCTTCACGCAAATGTTCTGGAATTAGGTTTTGAATGTTGATTTCTTCAAATTCATTTTGCAAATCCAATTCTCTTGCCAAAATTAGCAATTTTCTACCCACATCGTTACCACATAAATCTTCTCTCGGATCAGGTTCCGTGTAGCCGTTATCAATTGCTTCTTTCAAAACTTCGCTGAACGGAA
>CALPPA020000139.1 GCA_943325355.2 Klebsiella pneumoniae
CCTTGACAAAACCACTTTTTTGTAAAACTCGCTCTGAAGCAAAATTTTCTGGATCAATAATGGCTTCAACTGAATGTAGTTTCATTATTTCGAAGCCATAATTCAATGCTTCTTTTATCGCTTCAGTAATAATTCCTCTTCCGTGATACTCAGGAAGGAGCATATAACCAATTTCAGATCTAAAATGCTCGTGTTTAATGCTATAATGACCAATAATTCCTATTAGTTTTGGATTGCATTTTAATGTTATTGCCCAATTTATGCCTTCGTTAGTATCAATTTTTTCATCAATCATTGCAATATGTGCCAAAGCTTCGTCTGTTGTTTGAACTATAGGTCTTGGAATATATTTCATCACTTCTTTATTCGACCTAAGTGCAAATATTTCGTCTACATCTTCATAGACAACACGGCGTAAAAACAAACGCTGGGTTTCTAGATTAGGGAATGGATTAAAATTTCTGAATACCATATTTTATAAAATTTCGATATTAAAACTATACTTTAATAATTGATTAGCTTCCAAGAGCTGAATGCCTTCTTTTTCTAAAATATTTCCTGATGAATGAATGGTGTCAGAATAGCCAACCCAAGGTTCAATACACAAAAATGGAGCATTTTTTTTGGTCCAAATTCCCAGATTCGGAAAATCATCAAATCGAACACGAAGCATTGGATTTTTATTTTCTAAAATACTAATGCTTTTAGACTGTAATATCTTAAAAATTAATGCATCTTTTTCAAATAATGAATAAGTAAGCGGAACTTCATTATCTGTCATTTCTATAATGTCAGTTGTGTCCGAAAGTAAATCATTTTCAAGTTCATAACTCGTTAAAACTTCATTATGGTCAAATGCTAACGAGTAACCTTCAAATGGTTTTGGCAAAGCAAAAGCAGGATGCGCTCCAATAGAAAAAGGCAATATTGAATCATTATTATTTATAACCTTGTAATCAATGTTTAATTTATTTTTATCCAATGAGTAACAAATTTGCAATTCAAAATCAAAAGGATACACCTTTCTTGTTTCAATCGAGGAAGCCAAAGAAAATGTGGCACTATTTTCAGACTTTTCGATCAATTCAAATTCCATTTCTCTTGCAAAACCGTGTCTTGATAAATAGTATTCTTTTCCTTGATAATAGTACTTATTATTTTTAAGCGTGCCAACAATTGGAAATAAAACAGGAGAGTGTTTCCCCCAAAACACTGGGTTTCCTTCCCAAATATATTCTTTATTCTCGTTATTTTTTAATGAGAATAATTCAGCACCTAAGTGATTTATTTGAGCCTTTAAATTCAAATTTGAAATTGTTGTAGTCAAAATAGAAGCTAATTATGTTTTATTACTCTCGAATATGTAAATGTATTCATAAATTTTATTTTCAATAGGTAAACATTGATAATTATAGAATTCATAATTTTTAGTCAAAAATTTGAGTTTATTTTTAGGATTGAGTATATTTTTCATTTATTTGTGCTAGAAAATTTATAAAATGAAAAATTATTATTTCAAAGCCTCATTGCAATTAGCTTTTTTATTGGCGATTTCAAACGTGTGGTCACAACAAAGTGCAACTTCCTCAAAGTCAAAACAAATCTCAAAGTACGATTATTATGATGCTTTCGGTCCCTTTTTTTATACAAAAGATGGAACTAGCACACGGTCTGCTAGTGGTCAGCCTGGATTTGACTATTGGCAAAACAGAGCTGATTATCAATTATCTGCAAAATTAAATGATGTAAATAATGAAATTTTAGGAACCAGTATTATAACATACACTAATAACAGTCCCGACAAAATGTCTTTTCTATGGATGTATTTAGACCAAAATTTATTTAAAGATGATTCTCGTGGCAACGCTATTATTCCCATAACTGGCAGCAGGAATGGAGCTCAAGGCCAAGTTTTTGATGGTGGTCAAAAGGTTAAATCAGTGAAAATAGTCACAAAAAACAAAGGAATTTCAACTGAAAAGGATGTTAAATACACAATTAGCGATACCAGAATGCAGGTTTTTCTTCCTCAAGAATTGAAATCTAAAGGCGGAGTTGTTACCATTAAAATTGATTATTCTTTTATTTCTCCAAAAGAAGGTTCAGATCGAATGGGAATTTTAGAAACAAAGAACGGTAAAATTTTCACTGTTGCCCAATGGTATCCAAGAATGTGTGTGTATGATGATTTAAGAGGTTGGAATACAAATCCATATTTGGGGGCCTCTGAATTTTATTTGGAATATGGCGATTTTGATGTGAGTATTTCAGCTCCTTCCAATCATTTTGTAGTTTGTTCAGGAGAATTGATAAATCCTACAGAAGTATATTCAGTTGATCAGCAAAAACGTTTTTCACAAGCTTCACAAAATGATAAAACCATACTAATTCGTTCTCGTAACGAAGTTTTGGCCTTAGCCAATGTAACTGCAAAATCAAACAAAACTTGGCGTTTTAAAATGAAAAATACTCGTGATGTTGCTTGGGCATCGTCAGCAGCATTTATTATAGATGCGGCTAGAATTAATTTACCCAGCGGAAAAAAATCGATGGCTATCTCTGCTTACCCAATAGAAAGTGATGGAAACAAAGCTTGGGGTCGTTCTACAGAATATACTAAAACATCGATTGAAAACTATTCAAAAAGATGGTTTGAATATCCTTATCCAGCAGCAATAAACGTTGCAGGAATTGCTGGAGGAATGGAATATCCTGGGATAGTTTTTTGTGGCTACAATGCAAAAAATGCTGATTTATGGGGGGTTACTGATCACGAGTTTGGGCATATTTGGTTTCCTATGATTGTGGGTTCAAACGAACGATTATTTGCTTGGATGGATGAAGGATTCAATACTTTTATCAATTCAGTGAGTTCAGTCGATTTTAATAATGGCGAGTATAAAGAGAAAGCCGCCGACTTGCACGAAGATGCAGAAAAATATACGAATATAAATCTAGAACCAATGATGAGTTCTCCGGATAATATGAAGGAAAAAAACATTGGTACTTTGGGGTATTCAAAACCGGGTGTTGGATTAGTCATTTTGCGGGAACATATTTTAGGTGCTGAGCGTTTCGATTTGGCTTTTAGAACATATGTCGAACGCTGGGCTTTCAAACATCCTGCACCAGATGATTTTTTCAGAACTATGGAAAATGTGGCTGGCGAAGATTTATCTTGGTTTTGGAGAGGTTGGTTTTTTAATAATTGGCGTTTGGATCAAGGTATTAATTCCATTGAATATGTAGATAACAATCCTAAATCAGGAGTTTATATTACTATTGAAAATTTCGAAAAAATGGCAATGCCCATAATTTTAGATGTTAAAACAAAAAGCGGAAAAGTTACTCGTGTCAAATTACCCGTTGAGATTTGGCAAAGAAATAAAGAATGGACTTTTAAACACAATTCAACCGAAGAAATCGAAAGTGTTGTTCTTGATCCAGATCACGTATTTCCGGACTGTAATGAAAGTAATAACAGTTGGAAATCAACTAAATAATTTTGTTAAAATCTAAGTTTTGACTAAAGTGTTTATTTTTAAACGATTATTCTGGAATTTGTTGGCTCAGACAATGTAAAGTTCCAAAACCCCAAATTAAATCAATTGCATTAATTCCGATGATTTCTCGATCTGGGAAACAATCCGCAATGATGTTCAAAGCGATTCTGTCATTTGCATCATTAAAAGTAGGGACTAAAACACACTTATTTAAAATCAGGAAGTTGGCATAACTGGCCGGTAATCTCAATCCATCAAAGTCGATGCGTTTTGGCATTGGTAATTCTACTATTTTTGGAAATTTTCCGGTTTCTAATTTAGCGTTTTGCAAACGTTTTAAGTTGTCTTGCAACCGTTTGTAGTTGTTGTCTTTTGGGTCTTTTTCTACAATTGTGATAATGGTATCTTCATTCACAAATCGGCACAAATCGTCGATATGTCCGTGCGTATCATCACCTTCGATGCCATCACCAAGCCAAATTACATTCGTAATTCCTAAGTATTCTTTAAAAACTGCTTCATAATCTGCTTTGGTAAAACCGGGATTTCGAACTTGGATCGTTGGATGCATCAAACATTCTTCCGAGGTTAGTAAAGTGCCACATCCGTTAGATTCAATTGCGCCACCTTCAACAATTACTGGTTTTCCACTATAGACAACTTGGGTTAGAGGAAGTTTAAGAAAATCGCCCACCTTTTCAGGAACCTGTTTGTCTAAATTGATGTTTTTATATTTTGCCCAACCGTTAAAATTGAAATTCAAAGCCTCTCTTTTGGTACCGTTTTGAACAATAATAGGACCTGAATCGCGCATCCAGCTTCTGTTGGTTTTATGAATCATAAAAGAAACATTGCTCATTTTGACAGTTGCTGTTTCCAACATTTCCGAAACTTTTACCTTTAATTTTTCATCGGCAACTACTAAAAACACTTTTTCGAACGTGGCTACTTTTTTAATAAATTCTACAAAAGCCCATTTTATGGCTTCATATTTTCCTGGCCAATCGTTGCCATTATGCGGAAAACACAATAAAATTCCTTCTTGATTTTCCCATTCGGCGGGGAATCTTCTGTTGTTTGTACTCATAATTAATCGATTGCTCTTTTTGTAATATCACCAAAAGCATCAATTCGTCTATCTCTAAAGAATGGCCAATTCTGACGCACATTTTCTTGTAAATCCAAGTCTACTTCAGCAATCAATATTTCTTCTTTATCGTGAGAGGCTTGCGCCAAAATTTCTCCTTGTGGTCCTGCTATAAAAGAAGATCCCCAAAATTGAATCCCTGCAGTTCCTTCAATATATTGCTCTAATCCAATCCTGTTTGCTGCTGCAACATATACTCCATTAGCAACAGCGTGACCTTTCATTACGTTCATCCAAGCACCGTGTTGGTTTTCACCATATTGTTCTTTTTCTAATGGATGCCAACCAATTGCCGTTGGGTAAAATAAAACTTCAGCACCTTGCAAAGCGGTCAAACGAGCGGCTTCAGGAAACCATTGATCCCAACAAATGAGCGTTCCTATTTTTCCTTTATTGGTAGGAAAAGTTTTGAAACCCAAATCGCCAGGCGTAAAATAGAATTTTTCGTAAAAATGTGGATCGTCTGGAATGTGCATTTTGCGATACAATCCCGCTTCTGACCCATCTGTGTCAATGATGTAAGCACTATTGTGGTAGATTCCAGCCATTCTTTTTTCGAAGAAAGGAACGATAATCACGACTCCTAATTCTTTTGCCAAAGCACTAAAATGAATAAACGAAGTGCTGTACAATGGTTCTGCCAAAGTAAAATTATCGACATCTTCACTTTGACAAAAATAGTGACTGCTGTATAATTCAGGAAGTGAAATGACTTCGGCACCTTGACTGGCGGCATCGCGAACCCAACTCAAACATTTTTTAAGATTGTTTTCGGCAATATCATTAAGATTTAATTGAATAACCGCTATTTTATACTTTCTATATGGCATA
>CALPPA020000140.1 GCA_943325355.2 Klebsiella pneumoniae
GTGAAAAATTTACTTGGGACGAATTGAAAATGTTCAAGGCGAGTTTGAACCTGGAACACTAAGCGGATTTTTTAAACAAAAAACCCATTCAATTTGAATGGGTTTGAGTTTTATAAAGATTCTACCAGAACCCAAGCATCAGGATTGATAGTATTTCGAATTTCTTGTTTGGCTTTGTCGGCTTCAGCAAAAGTGGCGTAACTTCCGTAAAGAACCGGAAACAATCCATATTTATTTTGTGCAATTCTTCGAGCTTTAAAGCCTTGACTTGATAATTGTTTAAATATTTTTTCAGCATTTCTTTCGTCTCTAAAGGCACCGGCCATAATATGGTAGGACATTTTCGATTCCTTAACCGTTAGTGTAACTGCTGGAATAGGGGTTTCTATAAAGAAAGTAGCCTCTTGAATTTTATTTTGAACTTGTTTTTGAACAGATTTTTCAACAATAATAGTTTCTTGAGCAATATGGTTTTGATAAACAGGGTATCCAACGGCTCCTGTAATACCTAATCCCAAAACAAAAATGGCGGCATATTTCAAATAAGCACTTGTTCTTCTTCTTTCTGGAATAAATGTAATGACCTCATTTTCCTCAATATTTTCTTCGAGAGCTTCGATTTTTTGTTCGAAAAGTTCTCTTTTCACCATTGGCGAAACAAAAGCACTCAGTCCAAAAGAATTTGTCAGATAATTAGTTTGGTCATAAGGTGTGAAAATCAAATTTTTATCGGCGTTAAGCGAAAAATTCCCAACGTTTTTGATAGAGAAAATGCCGTTTTCTTGTAGCGCTTTTTTCCAATTGAAAACTTCGTATTGAATCGCGCTTATGGCATATTCATAAGATGTTTTTTCGACTTGGGCAATATGATTGGCCAATAACCCATCATTGTTTTTTAGATACCCATTAAAAGAAATCATTTTCTTTGGAGGAAAAAAAGAATGGGAGCTTTCTATTAATTGAGCCGATTGGATTTCAGTCAGAAAAGCTCCAAAACCAGGAACGGTTACACATTGGTAACGGTACAAAAGTTGCGAGATGTAAGATTCGATATTCATAGATACAAAGTTATTCATTGAATAAAGCTATCAAAATTTTATTCACAATTTTTATTAACAATTCGCCTAATTTTTTATACATTTCAGACTCAAACGATTAGTATGACAGAGCAAGAATTATTTCATTTATTGGCATTGCAACAAGTAGAAGGTGTGGGAGATATTATGGCCAAAAAATTAATAAATCATTGTGGAAGTGCAGAAGCCGTTTTCAAAACTAAAACGTCACAACTAGCTAATATTGATGGAATTGGTTCTATTTTATTAAAAAATCTAAAAGACAAAACCGTTTTCGAAAAAGCGGAACAAGAACTTCAGTTTATAAAATCAAACGAAATCAACGTCTCTTATTTTCAAGACGAAAATTATCCAGATAGATTGAAACATTGCATCGATGGCCCCGTTTTATTGTTTACATCAGGAAATATTGACTTGAAAAACAAAAAAATTATCAGTATTGTGGGAACCCGACAAATCACGTCTTACGGAATGGAATTTTGCAGAAAACTGATTGAAGATTTGGCTCCGCTAGATCCTGTAATAGTTAGTGGTTTTGCTTATGGTGTTGATATTTTTGCACATCAATTGGCGATAGAACACGACTTGCAAACTATTGGTGTTGTGGCTCACGGTTTAAACCAAATTTATCCTAAAACTCACAAGAAATATGTTGCCAAGATAGAACAAAACGGTGGTTTTATGACCGAATTTTGGAGTTCCTCCAATCCCGAAAAGGAAAATTTTGTCCGAAGAAACCGGATTGTAGCAGGAATTTCCGAAGCCACAATTGTCATCGAATCTGCCGAAAGAGGTGGCTCATTGATTACTGCAAATATTGCCAATGATTACAACCGCGATGTTTTTGCTGTTCCCGGTCGAACAACCGACAAATATAGTCAAGGCTGCAATAACTTGATAAAAACCCAAAAAGCAAACCTGCTTACCAGCGCCGCCGATTTGGTTTATATCTTGAATTGGGAGATTGCTTCGCAGGCTCGCAATGACAAAAAAGTTGTGCAAAAACAACTTTTCGTCACACTTGAACCTGAGGAACAAAAAGTTTATGATTACCTCCTAAAAAACGGAAAAGAATTAATGGATATTATCGCTTTACGTTGTGATTTTCCCATTTATAAAATCTCGGGAATGCTTTTGAATATGGAATTGAAAGGGGTGATTCGGCCTTTGCCAGGAAAATTGTTTGAGGCGATTTAAAAAACCAAATATTGAACAGGCGTTTTTCTAGAACCTCACCAGCATCATCGGTTATTGCCAAAATGTTACTTTGTTAATATCTATGCTAATACTAACAATTTCCTACTTTCCTTTATACTCAATCATCCACTTCATCTTTTCTAAATCTTCAATTGTAAAAAGATATTTTTTAGTGTAAATATTTTTGCTAAATATCTCTTTCCAACCATATTTTTCTACACTGTCTTTATAGATAATAAACAATCTTATTTTTTTGTCATCTATAGATTCAAAATAAACATCCCATTTAGTAGTTCCTCCATCACTTTGCGTTTTCTCTTTTGGATTTATGCCAGTAAAACCAAACCATTTAATGTCCCCCTCTTTTGTGTAGATATAATTCCCCTTGTAAACAAAATCATCAAAATTTCCTAAATTATAGATGCTATCATTTGATGAAATAACACTATAAATTATCTTATTTGAATTATTATATATCATTAAATTTCTTTTATCTATTCTATCAAAAACACAACTCGATAAGATAAAAAAAAGTAAAAAAATAAAAATGGTCTTTAATAGCTTGTTCATTTTATAAGATATCGTCTGTATAAATATTTTTTTTCGCTAAACTAGGATTTACAGATTTAATTAAAATAATTTGCGAATCTGCGGTAATCTTTTTTTTACTCAAACCCCAATTTTTCTCGAACCCTACTTAAAACGCCATTGGAAACAACTCCTGCTTTTTCGGCACCAGTTTTTAATAAGGTATCCACTTCCGAAAGATTGTTCATATAGTAATTGTATTTCTCTCTTTCGGTTTTGAATTTTTCTACAATTAGTTCAAACAAGGCTTGTTTGGCGTGACCATAACCGTAATTTCCACCCAAATAATTGGCTTTCATTGCAGCGATTTGTTCTTCGTTTGCCAATAAAGAATAAATAGCAAAAGCATTACAAGTCTCAGGATTTTTAGGAGCTTCAAGCGGTGTGCTATCGGTTTCGATGCTCATAACTTGTTTGCGCAAGGCTTTATCATCCAAAAATATATTGATAATATTATTGGCTGATTTACTCATTTTTCCGCCATTGGTTCCGGGAACCAACATACTGTTTTCTTGAATTTTGGCTTCAGGAATTACAAAGGTTTCTCCCATTTGATGATTGAAACGAGAAGCTACATCACGAGTAATTTCTAAATGTTGTAATTGGTCTTTTCCAACGGGAACAAACTGTGCGTCATACAACAAAATATCGGCAGCCATCAGCATCGGATAGGAAAATAACCCAGCATTTACATCTTCTAATCTGTCGGCTTTGTCTTTGAAAGAGTGTGCCAATGTCAATCTTTGGAAAGGGAAAAAGCAACTCAAATACCAAGATAATTCAGCTGTTTGAGGCACATCAGATTGGCGGTAGAAAACCACTTTATCTACATCTAATCCGCAGGCAAGCCAAGCTGCTGCAGTACTATACGTATTTTCTCTTAATGTTTTTCCGTCTTTTATTTGAGTTATCGAATGCAAATCTGCGATAAAAAGAAAGGATTCGTTTGCGGGATTATTCGATAATTCGATTGCCGGAATGATTGCACCAAGTAAGTTTCCTAAATGTGGTGTTCCTGTGCTTTGAACGCCAGTGAGTATTTTTGCCATTGTTATGTCATTGCGAGGAACGAAGCAATCTCACCCTCTTTATTATGTTGTTTAGATTCTTTAAATTTTTCAAATTTAATGCTTTTATAAATAATAGCATAGTTTTACTTACTTTTGGCTTTATGAGAGGTATAAAAATTATTTTTTGGTCCGTTTGGCGAGTCTGGTTATATGTATTAATGACCATCCCTATTCTAATTATGTTTCCTTTTTTGGTAGCTTCCATTTTGACCGAAAGTGGCTATCCTTACTTTTTTAAAATGGCTAGAATTTGGGCGAAAGTCATTCTTTTCGGAATGGGATTTTATTATAAAATTGATAATGATCAAGAGTTCGAGTCCAATAAAAGCTATATGTTTATTGCCAATCACACTTCGATGGTAGATATTATGTTGATGCTTGTTTCTATAAACAAACCTTTTGTTTTTGTTGGAAAACAAGAATTAGCTAGAATACCATTGTTCGGATTTTTTTATAAGCGAACCTGTATTTTGGTTGACAGATCAAGTTCTAAAAGCAAACATAGTGTTTTCGAAAGGGCCCAAAAACGAATAGATCAAGAGTTGAGCATTTGTATTTTTCCAGAAGGAAAAGTTCCTGATGATGAATCAATCGTACTGGATGAATTTAAAAACGGCGCTTTCCGATTAGCGATTGATCACCAATTGACAATTGTTCCAATTGTGTTTTTAGATAATAAAAAAAGGTATTCCTACACCATTTTTAGTGGACAACCAGGTCTTTTGAGAGTCAAAATCCTATCTTTTATTGACACTAACAATAAAACCAAAACAGATTTGAACGAAATTCGTGATCGTTCTTGGAAAGAAATCCAAAAGGAATTAATAGCGTTTCAGTAGAAAAAGTAGCTAAATAATTCGTTCCGACCAGATGTAAGCCTCTTTCAATTCCTTTTAAAACCCATAACTTATACCAGAATACAATCCAACGAATAATGGCTTAAAGTCGGCTGAGTTGTTTGAAAATGTATTCAATTGATATTTAACTATCGGTTCAACATTAATTTGGAAGGATTTTGTAATTTGGTATTTAAATCCTAAACCTACATTTGAACTAAAATGGACTTGACTCAAGTTTTTTGCTTCGCCAAGTAGAATATTTGATTGAGATGATTCCAACGAAATGGAATTCTCATTTAAGAATAAAGTACTGAATCCTCCTATTAGATTAATTCCAAATTTTTTGTCTAAAACGGCATAAGAAACTTCCATTGGCAGTTCATAGTAGCCCATTTTTTGGTTTAAATTGCCTGTATTCGTGTTTTGTATTTCTTTTTCCGATGTTGTCAACAAACTATAATTAGCATCATTTACAAATTTTATAACGTTGTTTGAAGAATATTTGATGTTGTTCAAATTATTGGCAGTTAATCCTGCAGCATACAGCACATTATTTGTATTATACCCTAAAACTACTTTATTAAGTCCGCTTCGGATTACTGTTTTTTTGCCCACAGCATAGCGTACTCCTATACCAAAACTAATGTTTTTGTCTGACTTTTTATCGTAATCCGACAGTTGTTGATCTATA